>REDU01000059.1 GCA_007693335.1 Ilumatobacter sp.
CTGACCCTCGCCGAGCAAGCAGGGCTCTCGGGGACGACCCTCGGAATCGGCCTCGCGATCATCCGCCTCGCCTCGGCCGCCAGCCTCCCGCTGGCGGGCATCGCCGACCGGGCCGGCCGGCGGCGAACCCTCATCGGCATGGCCTCGCTCGGCCTGCTCATCGTGGCGGCAGCATCGCTGAGCCCGACGTACTGGTGGTTCGTCGCGCTGTTCGCGCTCAGCCGTCCCTTACTGACCGCCGCCAACGCTGTCGCCGGCGTCAGCGCGGCAGAGCACACCGACAAGCACGACCGCGCTCGAGCGGTGGCCCTGCTCGCCGCCGGCTTCGGCGTCGGCGCCGGCCTCTTCGCGATCATTCGTGGCCTGCTCGGCGACGACGTGGGGTTCCGCCCGGTGTTCGCCCTGGCCCTCATCGGGGTGGCCGTGGTCGCCGTGGCCAGTCGCTGGATCGACGAGCCCGATCGGTACCACGTCGCCGAGGCCCGCTCCGAGCGCCCGATCCCGGTGCTCGGCGCCGTTGAGCGTCGGCATCGCCCTCGGCTGCTCCCGGTGCTCGGCATCGGGTTCGCCGTCGCCGTCGTCACCGGTCCGGCGAACAGCTTCGTGTTCCTCTACACCGAGGGGATCCTCGAACTCACGCCGACCGTGACGGCCGCGCTCGTCGCGGGAGCAGGAGTGACCGGTCTGGCTGGTCTGCTCCTCGGAAGGTGGGGAGCCGACACACTCGGGCGGAGGGCCACGGGCGCCGCGGGACTCGTCGGCGTCGCCGTGGCCGGCATCATCACCTACAGCGGATCAGCGCCGGCGGCGGCCGCCGGGTACCTGCTGGCCGTTCTGGCCGGATCGGTGTTCGCGCCGGCTGCCGGGGCGCTGCACACCGAGCTGTTCCCCACCTCGATCCGCGCGACGGTGGCAGGTTGGACGGTCCTGTTCGGGGTGCTCGGGGCTGTCACAGGCCTGCTCTGCTTCGGTGCACTCGCGGACCGGTTCGGCCGTTTCGATCTCGCCGCGGTCACCGTGTTCGTGCCCGCAGCACTGTTCGCGCTGTTGTTCGCGAAGCTCCCCGAGACCCTTGGTCACGAGCTGGAGGAGACTGCAGCAGAGAGCTCTCCGGGCTCGGGCGCCGTCGCGTGACCGCTGCGGGATCGCCACCCCCGCGCCAGGAACCGAGCGAAGCTCACGGCGCAGATGATGATCGCGAGCAACGGCACCCAGTCACCGAACCTCACGTACACGGTGTCCTCCTGTGAGAGGGGCACATCGACCACGAACACCCCGGTGGTGTCCGACGGCCACCAGACCAGCTCCCGGCCACGAGGATCGAAACCGGCCGAGGTGCCGCTCACGGCCACCAGCACGCTCGGACGACCGGATTCCACGGCTCGCACCGCCTCGTAGCGCGCCTGTTGCGGCTGGATCCACGATCCCTGGAACGTGGTCGACGCGGCCTGCACGATCGTCATCTCCGCACCCATCCGGGACACGGTCCGGCGCATGTCCGGGAACGTCGACTCATAGGAGATGATCGGACCGAAGACCAGGTCACCCGAACGCATCAGGACCATGCCGGTCCCAGGCTGGCGGTCCTCGTCGGCGGCGTCGGTGAGGTGCTCGAGCCAGCCGAGCAGTGGCCGCAAGGGGATGTACTCGCCGAACGGCACGAGGCGCTGCTTCACGTAGCGGTCGTCGAGGCCGACCCCGGGGCGCACCAGCACCGATGTCTTGGAGATCCGCCCGCCGGGAGCTCGGGCATCGACGTTCACCAAGACATCGACCCCGATTTCATCGGCGACCCCTTCCAGGAGCTCGCCCACAGCCTGGTCGACGTCGGGATCGAAGCCAACGCTGCTCTGACCCCACACGACGAGGTCGACGATGCCGACCTCGTCGGGATCGAGACCGAGGGTGAGCTCGATGTTCGCGTCGAGCCTCGGTCCGGGGCCGTGGATCAGTCCGGGTTGCACCCCCGCCAACCGCACACGGTCGGTGACCTCGGGCTCACCCCGAGCCAGCCCGAAGGCCACCGATGAGCCGACGGCGAGGATGGCCAGCCCGACCGCACCGAGACGCACCCCCACCGGCACCTGCGTTCGCAGCGCGAGCGCGACCGCCACATTCGTGACGAGGAGCAGCGCGCTGAGCAACCACACCCCTCCCAACGCGGCGATGGCGAGGACGGGCCGGGCCGACCACTGGCTCAACCCCAGTGCACCCCAGGTACCACCGAGGGCATGCCACGAGCGGACCACCTCGGTCACGACCCAGATCGACGGCAGGACCACGAGACACGCAATCGCCGACCCGCCCCCAGCGGCGCGGCGCAACATCCGCCACGCCGCCCACCCGAAAGGCAGCCACGCTGCTGCCACGACGATCACCACTGGCACCATGAACACGCCCAGCGATGGCGCCAGCCAGTGGTGGAGGACGACGAAGAACCCGATCCCGGCCGACCACGTCCGCCACAGCGCCTCACGGCGATCCGATGCCGCGGCGATCAGCAGCAGCAACGGCACCAGGCCCACGTACGCCCACCACCACAGATTCGCCTCCGGGAAGACCAGCGCCAGCGCGGCCCCGATCAGCAGACACCCCAGTCGCCACGCCCACCGCGTCACAACATCCATCTCCCCATCGGGCCGCTCGAGCACCGCGTCCGCCTCCATGGCTACCGTTGCAGACCCGGCGGATCCGATGGGACCGCGTCACCTGGTGAGGCACCGGTGTCGCTCGGCCAGTTCGGGACCATCAGGTGCCACTGCTCGGGGGCCGCGCCCACCAGGACCTCGAGCGCTCCGGCCAGCCGCTGGGTGGTGACCGCGACGTCGTCTCGTTCATCGTCGGTGTGCTGGACCGGTATCGGCGCGAGCGCCACGCCCCGGTGCCGGCCGCCGCCGACGTGGTAGATCGCCACCGGGATCAACGGCGCGTCGCACGTCCGCGCCAACCAGGCGGGACCCGACGGGAGCGTCGTGCGCTCACCGAAGAAGTCCACCCCCACACCGCGTCTCCCCAGGTCGCGGTCACACACCAGCACCGCCACCTCGTTGCGCTCCAGCGCGGCGACGAGCTGGTCGCGAGCTCCCGCGCCCCGCACCACGACCGCCATGCCGTGTCGACCTCGGAGCTCCACGAACCACTCCAGCA
>REDU01000148.1 GCA_007693335.1 Ilumatobacter sp.
ACGCCGGCTCGGTGTGCGTGTTCACCTCGGTCGAGACCGATCTGCTGGTCGACGTCGGCGGCCATTTCGGCTGACCCCACGCGTGTTTGGGCTGCAGGTGGGGATCGGCGACACTGTGCCGATGGGCACTGCACCGAAGGACGCAACCGATCACACCCGCACCGCGAACGCTCCCGTCGAGCTCGGGTTCGACCCGGCCGACTTCGAGCGGGCGTCGAGGGGGTTGGTGGCAGAACACCCGACCGGCAGGATCGAGACCGATCACGGTGTGGTGTGGGACACCCACCGCTACGACTTCATCGAGCGTGGTTCCGTCAACCCCGACACGGTGAACCCGAGCTTGTGGCGCCAGGCCCAGCTCAACAACATCCACGGCCTGTTCGAGGTGGCCCCTGGCGTCTGGCAGGCGCGCGGGTACGACATCTCGAACGTCACGTTCATCGCCGGCGACACCGGGTGGATCGTGATCGATCCGCTCACCGTCGAGCCGTGCGCCCGGGCGTGCCTCGACCTCGCGAACGCCCAGCTCGGCGAACGCCCGGTGGTGGCCGTGATCTACACCCACAGCCACACCGACCACTTCGGCGGCGTGTTCGGCGTGACCACCCAGGCCGACGTCGACGCCGGCCGGTGCCGGGTGATCGCCCCCGAGCACTTCATGCGCGAGACGATCGGCGAGAACGTGATCGCGGGCTACTCGATGACCCGCCGGGCGATGTACCAGTTCGGGCCGCTCCTCCCCGCTGGTCCGCGTCAACATGTCGACTGCGGGCTCGGCAAGGCGATCCCGTTCTGGCAGCCCGGCCTGATCGCGCCCACCGAGGACATCACCCACACCGGCCAGGAGCTCGTGGTCGACGGCGTCAGGATCCTGTTCCAGATGACGCCCGAGGCCGAGGCGCCCGCCGAGATGAACTTCTTCTTCCCCGATCACGGGTGGCTGTGCACCGCGGAGAACTGCACGCACAACATGCACAACCTGATCCCGATCCGGGGGGCGTTGGCCCGCGACTCACTGAAGTGGTCGAAGTACATCGGCGAGATGATCGAGCTGTGGGGCGATCAGGTGGAGCTGATGTTCGCCTCGCACCACTGGCCCCGGTGGGGCCACGACGACGTGATCTCCTACCTCCACCTGCAGCGCGACCTCTACAAGTGGGTGCACGATCAGACGATGCGCCACGCCAACCACGGCATGACCGCCGTCGAGATCGCCGAGGCGCTGTCGTTCCCGCCAGAGCTGCGCGCCGAGTCGCACACGATCGGCTACTACGGCCACCTCGTGCACAACATCAAGGCGGTGTACCAGCGCTACCTGAGCTGGTACGACGGCAACCCGGCCAATCTCTGGAAGCTGCCGCCCGTCGACGCCGGGAGGCGCTACGTCGAGGTGGCGGGAGGCGCTGATGCCCTGCTCGCGTCGGCTCGCCGCGCCTTCGACGACGGTGACTACCGCTGGGTGGTCGAGCTGGTGAACCACCTCGTGTTCGCCGACCCCGCGAACCTCGAGGCCCGCGAGCTGCAGGCCGACGCCTTCGAGCAGCTCGGCTACCAGAGCGAATCCGCCACGTTCCGCAACGCCTACCTCACCGGCGCCCACGAGCTGCGCAACGGCACGCTGCCGTCGCGGCCGGCGCAGCGCAACGGCTACCTCGACGCGATGTCGCCCGACCAGCTGTTCGACGCCCTCGCCGTGCGGGTGAAGTCCGAGGAGGTGGGCGGCCTGGCCGCCACCGTGAACGTCACGTTCACCGATCTCGACCAGCAGTGGGTGGTGGAGCTGTCGAACCGCACGCTGCACGCCGTGCCCGGCGAACGCCCGGATGCGCACGTGAGGGTCACCACCACCAAACCGGCGCTCGTCGCGATCACGTCGGCCGAGCTGACGTTCGACGAGGCCGTGGCCGCCGGCTCCGTCACCATCGACGGCGACCGGGCCGCGCTCGACGCGATCTTCGACCACCTCGACACCTTCATGTCCCAATTCCCCCTCGTCGAACCCTGATCACCGACCGGTAGCGTCGCCCGCCGTGGAGCAGCGATCGGTCCTCGTCACCTTCGGGCCGCTCACGGCGAGCCTGGCCGCGGGGTACGGCGTGCTGTTCACGATGCTCGACGACTACCGCGACCAGTACGGCGTCAACGAGGGCGCGCTGGGCGCGATCATCGGCATCGGCTTCGTGGCCGGTTTCGTCGCCCAGGTGCTGATCGGCCCACTGGCCGACCGCGGTCACGCCCGCCGACTCGTGTTGGCCGGTGTGTTCTTGAACGTGGCCGGGTTGGTGGCGATGGCACTCGCCACGGCGTTCGTGCCGCTGTTGATGGGGCGACTCGTGATGGGCGTGGGTGTGGGGATGGCGATGCCGGCCATCCGCCGCATCGTGATCCTGTCGGAGCCCGATCGACTCGGTCACAACCTCGGCCGGCTCCTGTCGATCGACGTGGCCGGCTTCGCGTTCGGTCCCATCGTGTCGGCGGTGCTCGTGGGTCCGTTCGGCATCCCGGCGCCGTTCCTCGCCATCGCCGCAGGCACGTTGCTGATCCTGCCCTTCGTCTGGCGTACCCGTGTGGCCGAGACGGTGAGCGACGGGAAGGTCGTGACGCAGCGCTTCGCATTCGACCTGTTGCGCATCCGTGCGTTCTCCGGCGCGGTGGCGCTCGGATGCACGACGTGGCTGATGATCGGGGCGTTCGACGCGCTGTGGGCCGTCAACATGAGCGACATCGACGCCAGCCGTTGGATCGCCAACCTCGGCGTCACCCTGTTCGCCCTCCCGTTGGTCGTGCTCGGTGCGATCGGCGGTCGGATGGCCCAACGGGTGGGTCCGTTCCGGGTGGCCACGGTCGGGCTGCTCGTGGCGTCGTTGTTCATGTTCCTGTACGGCCAGGTGCCGACCGCCGGGTTGCTGTTCGCGTTCGCGATGGTCCACGGCATCAGCGACGGCCTGACCATGGCGAGCACCGGCATCGCCGTCGGCATGGTCGTACCCGCCGAGCGCCAGGCCGGTGCCCAGGGTGTGCTGGGCGGCTTCCAGACGCTCGTGGCCGGCATCGCCGCGTTCGTCGTGGGAGTGCTCTACGAGGTGCACGGTCGCGGCGTCGCGTACGCGTCGGCAGCGGTGATGATGCTCGTGCTGCTGACGGTCGGCATCGCACTCGCGGGCTCGGCATGGTCGAGCACGGGCAGCGGTCGTGGCCGCCCCCCGGTGCCCGAGTCGCGCACCGTGAAGGTGCCGAGCTGATGTTCGTGATGGCGATGGAGGTCGACCTCCGCATCGAGCACGCCCGCTCGCTCAAGGACAAGCGCCAGGTGGTGAAAGGTCTGCTGGAGGGGAGTCGGCGACGGTTCGGGGTGTCGGCCGCGGAGGTCGGCGGTCAGGACACGTGGCAGCGGGCGATGCTGGGGTTCGCCGTGGTCACGTCGAGTGCCCGGCAGGCGGACGAGGTGATGGACACCGTCGAGGACTTCGTGTGGTCGCACCCCGAGGTCGAGGTGCTCTCCGCCGATCGCTCGTGGCTCGAGTGAGGATCGTCGGCCGTTCGGCGCCGGTCAGGCCGCGGTCGGGGCGAGCGACCACGCGTCGGCCACGAGCTGGTACGAGCGCATCCGGTCGGCGTGACCGTGCATCATCGTCGAGACCATCAACTCGTCGACCCGGGTGCGTTCGGCCAGTTCGATCAACTGCTCGCGCACCTCGTCGGGAGTGCCGATCACCAACGGGGCGTGCCACTGACGGATCAGCTCGCGCTCCATCGGCGTGAAGTCGTGGCGGGACACGTCCTCGGGCGACGGCATCTGGGTCGGGCGACCCTGCCGGAGCTGCACGAACGAGTACGCGCTCGGCCCCGCCAGGAACTCGGCGCGCTCGTGGCTGTCGGCACAGATGACCGGCACACCGATCATCGCGTACGGCTGCTCGAGCCACGGTGACGGCCGGAACGACGCCCGGTACACGTCGAGCGCGGCGAGGGTGTTCTGCGAGGCGAAGTGGTGTGCGAACGAGAACGGGAGTCCGAGCGCTCCGGCCGCCTGGGCGCTGTAGTCGCTGGAGCCGAGCAGCCACATGGCGGGCCGGTACCCGCGTCCGGGCACGGCGGTGATGCGCGGGTGCGAGCCCTCGAAGTATGCGAACAGGTCGCGGAGTTGATCGGGGAAGTCGTCGGCGCCCCCGGCTGCGCCGGGTGCCCGGCGCAGCGCGGCGGCGGTGACCGGATCGGTGCCGGGAGCCCGCCCGAGACCGAGGTCGATGCGGCCCGGATGCAGCGCTTCGAGCATGCCGAACTGTTCGGCCACCACGAGCGAGGAGTGGTTGGGCAGCATCACGCCGCCGGCACCCACCCGGATCGTGGAGGTGGCAGCGGCGAGGTGGGCGATCAGCACCGGTGGTGACGAGCTGGCGATGCCGGGCATGTTGTGGTGCTCGGCCACCCAGAGCCGGCGGTACCCGAGTCGCTCGACGTGGCGGGCGAGCTCGACCGAGTGCCCGAGCGCCTCGGCCGTGGAGGTGCCAGCGGGCACGGGTGCGAGGTCGAGCACCGAGAGCGGTGGGTGCCGGTGATCGTCGTCGGGGCGCTGGCTGTCGGGGATCATCATCGGGGTCAACCTCTCGTGCCCGACGATGTTCCCACGTCGCAGGGCGCGACCCTCACCCAGACCATCACACCCCTTGGGTACGGTCGTCCACCGTGACCCTCCGGCTCACCGTCGCCCACTCGATCGTCGATCTCGCCGATCGCCTCGCCGACGAGCTGGCGCGCCCGCTCGCCGATCCGTTCGCCACCGAACTGGTGGCCGTACCCGGCGACGGCATCAGATCGTGGCTGACCTCCCGGCTCGGTCGTCGGCTGGGGGCGACGGGTGGCGGGACGGGTGGCGGGACGGGCGACGGGATCGTCGCGAACGTGCGGTTCGTGTTCCCGGGCGGGCTGGTCCGGCGGGCGCTCGGCCGGTCGGCGCCCAGCGAACCGTGGAGCGTCGGTCCGCTCACCTGGGCGGTGCGCGAGGTGCTGACCGCCGAGCCCGGGGGCGAGCTGGGCATCGACGCCGACCTCGTCCGGTGTCGCGCGATCGCCGACCTGTTCGACCGGTACGCGCTGCACCGGCCCCTGATGATCCGGCGGTGGGAGAACGGCGACGACGTCGACCAGTCGAACGTCCCGCTGCCCGCCCACCTCCGGTGGCAGCCGGCGCTGTGGCGGTTGCTGGTCGACCGCCTCGGTGCCCCGAGCGATGTCGAGGCCACCGCGCTCGAGGCGGTCGACCTCGCAGCTGGTCGGCTCGTGCCCGACGTGCCCGAGCGCGTCTTCCTCGTGGGTCTCACCGGGCTGCCCGGTCCGCACCTGCAGGTGCTCACGGCGCTCGCGAACCAGATCGACGTGCACGTGCTCGCCCCCGCGCCGTCGCTGGTCGTGTGGGAGCGGCTCCGTGAGCACAGCCGTACGGTCCCGTTGGTGCTCCCGCTGATGCGCGACCGCGACGAGACCGTGGCGCTGGCGGCCCATCCGCTCGGTCGCACCTGGGGGCGGGCGGCACGGGAGGCCCATCTGCTGCTGGTCGGCACCGCGGTCGAGACCGATGCCAGCATCGACGTGACCGGCGAGACCGTGACCGACGAGGCCGTGACCGGTGATTCGTCGTCGACCACCCTGCTCGAGCGGTTGCAGGATGATCTGCGGCTCGACCGCCCACCGCCCGGTCCGCCGGCCGACGGCGAGCCGGATCACCGGATGGTCCAGCAGGCACACGACCACAGCGTGCAGTGGCACACCTGTCACGGCTCCGCCCGCCAGGCCGAGGTGCTGCGCGATGCCGTGGCCCACCTCCTCGAAGAGCAGGTCGACCGTCGACCCCGGTACGAACCGCGCGACATCACGGTCCTGTGCCCCGACCCCGGCGTGTTCGGCCCCCTGGTCGATGCGGCGTTCCGTGGCGATCCCGACCACGGGGTCCCCATGATCCCGCTGCGGGTGGCCGACCGTTCGTTACGCCAGCAGAACCCGGTGCTCGACGCCGCGGCGTCGTTGCTCGACCTGCTCGACGGCCGGTTCCGCGTGTCCGACGTGCTGGGGTTCGCGGCCCTCGAGCCCGTGGCCCGCCGGTTCGGTTTCGGCCCGTCCGAACTCGAGATGCTGTCGGCGTGGGCGGTCGAGACCCACGTCCACTGGGGTGCCGATGCGGCATCACAGGCCCGGGTGGGGTTGCCCGACGACCTCGGTGCGTTCACCTGGCGCGATGGCCTCGATCAGCTGCTGGTGGGAGCGGTGATGTCCGATCCGGCCATGGCGGCCGCGGCGGGTCACGTGCCCGCCGACGACGTGATGTCGGAGGTGCGTTTCGGGCCCGGGTCCACGGTGCCGGTCCCCGACGTCGAGGGCGACGCCGTGACGGTGGCGGGAGCGTTGGCCGACCTGCTCCACGAACTCGAGCTGGCGACGCGGGCGCTCACCACCGACGCCACCGTCGAGCGATGGTGTGTCGCCTTCGCCGACGCCGCCGACGCGCTGTTCGAGGTGGCCGACGTCGATTCGTGGCAGCGCGGCGATCTCGACCACGAGCTGGCCGGCGTCGTGGCCGAGGCGACGGTGGGCGATCATCCGGTCACCGCCGCGCTCCCGGCCGATCAGATCGCCACGCTGGTGGCCGACCGGCTGACGGGCCGACCCGGACGGGTCCGGTTCGGCTCGGGATCCGTGACGCTGTCGTCGCTCACGGCGCAGCGCGGCGTGCCGTCACCGGTGGTGTGCCTGCTCGGACTCGACGGCGATCTGGGGACCGGTTCGGGTGCCGCCGCGCATGATCTGATGGCGATCTCGCCCTGCGTGGGCGACCGCGACCCACGCGGCGAGATGCGCGCCCAGCTCCTCGACGCGGTCATGGCGGCGGGTGACCGTCTGTTGATCTTCTCGAACGGTGTCGACGTGCGCACCAACGCACCCATGCCGGCCGCGGTGCCCCTCGCCGAGCTCGCCGAGGTGATCGACCACACGGTGCGGCCCGATCACCCCGCTCAGAGCGCGACCCGCCGCCTGACGATCCGTCACCCCCGGCATCCGTGGGCGGAGGGCAACTTCGTGGCCGGCGCCCTCGTGGGCGACGGCCCGTGGGGATTCGACCGTGCCGCACGGGCTGCTGCGCTGAGCCGCCGCCGTCAGGGCCCCGAGCTGGCGCTGGTCACGCGGTCGCTCGACGCCACGTCCGCCGAGGTGGTCACGTTGGCCGAGCTGGTCGAGGTGGTCTGCAATCCGTGTCGCACACTCGTCAACCGACGGCTCGGTGTCAGCCTCCCCCGCGAGGCCGTACCGCCCTCCGATCTGCTCCCGCTCGAACTCGACACCCTGCAGCAGTGGGGGATCAAGGCATCGCAGCTCGGTGTCCGCCGTGCGGCCGGCGCCGGGTGGAGCCGGCACCAGCAGGTGTGGGAGACCGCCCAACGACGATCGGGCGCCGTGCCGCCGCTGGTGGCGGGCGATCGCGTCCTCGCCTCGGCCACGAGCGCCGTCGACGAACTGATGGCTGCGCTCGAGCACGAGTGCGGGCTCCTCGCGTACGCAGTGCCCGAGTCGGTGCCGGTCGACATCGATCTCGCCCGCCTGATCGGCCATGCGCCGTCCCGGGTGGTCGGCGCGGTCCACGGTGTGGCCGGCGATGTGGTGGTCGACATCTCGCCGTCGAGGGTCCGCGCCGAACGGGTGCTCTCGATGTGGGTACGGCTCGCCGCGCTCGTGGCCGCCGACCCGGCACGGCAGGCGCGCGGCGTGGTGATCGGCCGCCCGAGCACCGGTGACGGGGTCGTGACGCATCGGCTCTCGCTGCGCGGTCCCGAGGTGGCCGGCGAGGTGCTGGCCGTGGTGACCGACCTCCACCGTCGGGCCTCGTGCGACACGGTGCCGGCGTTCGCGCGCACCACCCGGTGCCTGCACGAGGGCGATCTCGCCGGTGCCCGGTCGCAGTGGACGTCGCACTTCGGCGGCGAGGGTGAGGACGAATGGGTGGTGATGGCGCTGGGCGCGATCGAGTTCGACGCACTGCTCGGGGAGCCGCCGCGCGACGACGAGCCGTGGGGCACCGCGTCGTCACGCATCGGACGTTGGACGGAGCGGATCTGGGGCACCTTCGACCGCACGGCCGACTGGGAGCAGCTGACGTGACCGATCGACACCCCTTCGCCCTCGACGGTGATCTGCCCCGCGGGTTGACGGCGCTCGAGGCGAGCGCCGGCACCGGCAAGACGTTCGCGCTCTCGTCGCTCGCGGCGCGTTTCGTGGCCGAGCGCGGGGTTCCGGCTGCCGGGCTGTGCATCGTCAGCTTCACCGAAGCCGCCACAGCCGAGCTCCGCAGCCGCGTCCGTGGGCGCCTCACCGAGGTGCACACCCATCTGGCCCGCTGTCTGGCCACCGACCACGTCGCGGTGACCGGCGATGCCCTGCTCGACGTGGTCGCCGCGACCGATCCCGACGGGCTCGCAGCGCGTCGCCGTCACGTGAACGAGGCGCTGGCCGAGTTCGATGCTGCCACCATCACCACCATCCACGGGTTCTGCCGGCGGGTGCTGGCCGGGTCGGGTACGGCAGCGGGCGATCTCGACATCACCGACGGTGCCAGCGATCTCGCCGAGGCCGTGGCCGATCTGCTGATCGCCCGGTTCGGTCACGACCGTGAGTGTCCCATCGCTCCGGGTCGGCTCGAACAGGCCGTCCGACTCCGGCTCGCGATGCCCGACGCGGCGATGTGGCGTCTGCCCGCCCACGTCAAGGCGCCCACGAAGGGCCAGCGAGAACATCATCGCTACTGCGACCCCACGGCCGATCTGGTCGACGAGATCTGTGCGGAGGTGCAGTCCCGCCGTCTTGCCCGCCGCCGCCGCACGTTCGACGGCCTGCTGGCCGAGACCCGGTCGCTGCTCGCAGGTCCCGAGGGTGGAGCGGTGATCGCCGCACTGCGCCAGCGCACGCAGGTGATCCTCATCGACGAGTTCCAGGACACCGACACCATCCAGTGGGACATCTTCCGCCGGGCGTTCGTCGAGACCGGGCCCCCGGGTTCGTCGCCGGCGCCCGCCGTGGTGCTCGTGGGGGATCCGAAGCAGTCGATCTACCGGTTCCGGTCGGCGGAGCTGTCGGCCTACCTCGCGGCCGTGGCCGCCGCCGACGAGGTCGCCACCCTGCCGGTCAACTGGCGCTCCGACGGGCCGCTGCTCACGGCGCTCGAGACGCTGTTCGGTGGGTTCGAGTTCGGTGATCCCGCCGTGGCGTTCCATCCGGTGAGCGCCGCCGCCCACCATCGCGAGCGGGCCATCGACGGCGCCGGTACCGAGTCGCTCACGCTCCGCTGGGTGCCGCCCGGCCCTGACGGCCAGCTCGTCACCGACGACGCGCACCAGCAGATCAGACGCGACGTGGTCGCCACCGTTCGCGAACTCCTCGACGACGCCGCTGCAGGTCTCGTCACCCTGCCGATCGACGATGACGACGAGCGTGCGGACCACCACGCCGATCAGCCCCGGCGACAACTCCGGCCATCCGACATCGCCATCCTCACGCGATCGAACAGCCAGGCCAGCACGCTCACGCGCATGCTGGGCGAGGCCGGCATCGCTGCGGCGTCCGCGTCGAACGAAAGCGTGCTCGAGAGCGAGGCCGCCCGGCAGTGGCGTCATCTGCTGGCCGCGCTCGAGCAGCCAGGGTCGGCCGGTCGCGTCCGTGCGGCGGCGCTCGGATGGTCGCTCGGCATCTCGGCCAACGAGCTCGCCAGCCTCGACGAGCGTGGTCTCGACCGGCTCCACGACCGCTTCCGTACCTGGTCGAGCGAGTTGTCGATCGGTGGACTGCCCCGCTTGATCGCCCTGGTCAGGGCAGCGGGGCTCCACGAGCACGTGCTCTCGCGCGTGGGCGGTGAACGTCACCTCACCGACTTCGACCACATCACCGAGCTGCTCCTCACGATCACCGGTGGGCGTCCCACCACCGCCACCACGCTGCTCGGTCATCTGGCAGCTCTCGACCTCGGGGTGGTCGATCCCGGCCCGAACGGGGGCGGCAAGCAGGACGTGATGGCATCCGACGTGCTCGCCCGGCGCATCGACCGCGACGACGAAGCCGTGCAGGTCCTCACGATCCACAAGGCCAAGGGTCTCGAGTTCGGGGTGGTGCTCTGCCCCTGGCTGTGGACCGCAGCGGGATCGAACGGGCCGCCCCACGCGCATCTCGACGGCGTGCGCCAGATCCAGACGACCTGGATCACCCGGGCCGATGACGGCGCGTGGAACCGAGCGGTGAAGGAGGCCAGCAGAGGGGAGCTCTCCGGTGAGAACCGCCGCCTGCTGTACGTCGCGCTCACCAGGGCCCGTCACCGTTGTTACGTGTGGTGGCCCCAGGTCACCACGGCCCGGCAGAAGGGTGGGGTGCTGGGTGAGCTGCTGGCGCACGCGGTCGGCCACAGCGATCCTCCGGCCACCGCCGCCGACATGGCCTCGGTGGCGGAGCGGAGCGAGGGCGCGTTCGCCGTTCACGTCGCGCCCCACCGCGCGCACGGTGGCTGGAGACCCACCACGGCCGACGCCGACCACCAGCTCCCCGACCTCGAGGTGGCCGCGGCCCAGCGCCGGCTCGAGCCCTGGTGGAAGATCTGGTCGTTCAGCGCGATCTCGTCGGCTGCCACGCCGTACGCGGCGCCGGCCCATCCCCACGGCCCGATGGTCGGCGGCACCGACGAGCCGTCGGCCGACGCCATTGCTCCCGACGCGACGACGCCCGATGCCGACGCGCCCGCCACCCTCCCGGGTGTGCTCCGGTCGGTGATCGGGGGCACGGCGTTCGGCACGATGGTGCACGAGGTGCTCGAACGGGTCGACTTCGCCTCGGTCGACCTCGCGGACGAGCTGCGGGCCGAGGTCGATCGGCGCATGCTCGCTCGGCGTTTCCGGGTCGACCCCGCGGTGCTCGTGCAGGGTCTGCTCGACGCGATCGAGGCGCCGCTCGGTGGCCCGCTGGGCGACCTCCGATTGCGCGACGTGCAGCGCTCCGATCGACTCGATGAGCTCCAGTTCGATCTGCCGCTCGGTCGACTCCGTGCCGATCGGATCGGTGGGGTCCTGAGCGAACACCTCGACGCCGACGATCCGCTCCGGCCGTGGGCCGAGCGGGCGGCGACCGAAGGATTCGAGATCGACGTCGAGGGAATGCTGACCGGCTCGATCGATCTCGTTCTCCGCCGAACCACTGACGACCCGAGCATCCAGCGCTACGTGGTGGCCGACTACAAGACCAACCAGCTCGGACGCGACAGCGCCTACGCCGCGCCCGATCTCGTGGCCGCCATGGAGCACCACCACTACCCACTGCAGGCGGCGCTCTACCTCGTGGCCCTCCACCGCTACCTCCGCTGGCGACTGCCCGGCTACCGGCCCGAGCAGCACCTCGGCGGCGCGGCGTACCTGTTCGTGCGTGGGATGGACCCGGCCCGCTCGGTCGCCGATGCCCGCGGCGTGTGCTGGTGGACTCCGTCGCCCGACGCGGTCCGTGCGCTCGACGAGCTGCTCGCAGGAGGTGGGGGATGACCGCGCCCGGGCCTTCGACCGCTCCGACCGACCGCTGGCAGCCGTTCCCGCTCCTCGGCGAGTTCCGTGACGCCGGCGTGCTCGAGGCGAGCGATGTCCACCTGGCGACCACCTCGGCCCGGCTCGCCGGCGAGACCGATCCGAAGGTCGTGCTGGCGGTGGCGCTCGCCGCTCGCGCTCCCCGACACGGTCACGTCGGGGTCGACCTCGCCGGGGTCCGCGCCCAGGCGGCCGCCGAGCCGTCCGATCTCCCGCATGCGACGCACATCGCGCTCGACCGGCTGCCGTGGCCCGACCCCGACGCATGGCTCGACGCCGTACGTGCGAGCCCCCTGGTGGCCCCCACCGACGGCACCACCGCACCCATCGTGGTGCACGCCGGTCTGGTGTACCTCGAGCGGTACCGCACCTACGAGCAGGTGGTGGCCCGCCATCTGCTCCGTCGCGCCGCGGTCGCTCCACCGGATCCGTTCGCTGTCGACGTCGCCGACGGCGAGCGATCGAGCGTGGTGGAGCAGCTGCTCGCCGGGCCCGGTTCCGACCGGCAGCGGGCCGCGGTCCGTGCGGCGTCGGGCAGCGGTCTCACGGTTCTGATCGGCGGCCCGGGTACCGGCAAGACCACCACCGTGGCCGCCATGGTGGCGGCGCTGATCGAGGGCGCACCGGCCGAGCGCCGCAGCACGGCACTCCGGATCGCGCTGGCCGCGCCCACCGGCAAGGCGGCCGCCCGGCTGGGTGAGGCCTTCCGTGAGGCGGCCGAGCGGCTCCCGCCCGACCTGGCCGCGGCGTTGTCGAGCACCGAGACGTCCACCATCCACCGCCTGCTCCGGCCGGTGCCGGGTTCACGCACGCGGTTCCGGCACCACGCCGGCGATCCGCTGCCCCACGACGTCGTGATCGTCGACGAGAGCTCGATGATCTCCCTCCCGCTCATGGCGCGTCTGCTCGACGCCGTCCGCCCCGACGCGCGCGTGGTGGTGGTGGGTGACCCCGGCCAGCTGGCCAGTGTCGAGACCGGCTCGGTGCTCGGCGACATCGCCGGTCCCCTGGCCGACGTCGACGGCCCCGCTGGGGTGCCCGACGGCGCCGGTCCGCTCGCCGGGTGCATCACCGTGCTCGAGCACAGCCGACGATTCCCGCCGCACTCGCCGCTCGCCGAGTTGGCCGGGGCGATCCGCCGGGGCGACGTCGATCGGGCGGTGGGCGTGCTGGCCGATCCGTCGTCCGCCACGGCCGATCAGGGAGCGCTCGAGTGGTTGTCGGTGCCGGCCGACGACGCCGCCGCCATCGACCACGTCCGCGAGCTGATCCTGGCGCCGCTGCTCGAGGTGGTCGAGCACGCCGTCGCGGGCCGGGCCCGGCCGGCGCTCGACGCACTCGGGAGGATCCGCGTGCTGTGCGCCCACCGCCACGGTGGGTTCGGCGTCGAACGCTGGAACGAGCACATCGAGGGCTGGCTGGCCGCCGAGGGGGTCGACACGACCGGGTGGTACCCGGGCCGGCCGGTGCTCGTGACCGCCAACGACCACCGCAATCGTCTCTACAACGGCGATCTCGGCGTGGTGGTGATCGACGATCACCGTCCCACCGTTGCATTCGAACACGGTGACGCCAACGCCGATCACCGACTGATCGGGCCGTCCCGACTCGATGCGGTCGAGACCACCCACTCCATGACGATCCACAAGAGTCAGGGTTCGGAGTTCGACCACGTGGTGGTCCTGCTCCCGCCCGACGATTCTCGCCTCGCGAGCCGCGAGTTGCTCTACACGGCCATCACCCGCGCCCGCCGCCTCGTGACCGTGGTCGGCGACCGCGACGCACTCGCTGCCGCGATCTCCCAGCGCACCCTGCGCGCCAGCCGCCTGCGCGCCGATCTCTGGGCCGACCTCCGGCCCACGCGGTCGTCTGAGTAGCGTTCGGTCCATGCTGGTCGATTGGGGCGAGGCCGAACGCGCACTCACCGGAGCGGTGAGCGTGCTCACGGGTGATGCCAACGGCGCCTACCCGTCGGGCAACTCGCTGCTCGTGAAGGGTGCCGGTGAGACGCTGCTGATCGACCCGTCGGTCACGGTGGTCGCCAAGGGTGGTGCACCGGCACGGATCGACGCCGTGGTCAACAGCCACAGCCACGAAGACCACGTGGCGGGCAACGGGCTGTTCTCGAACGCCCGGGTGCACGTGCACGAGCAGGACCTCCCCGGCGTCACCAGCCTCGAGGGGCTCATGGACGTGTACGGGTTCGACGACGAGGCCCGGGCCGACTTCGGTCGCTGGGTGGTCGACGAGTTCCACTACACCCCCCGCCCCGACGCCCATGGCTTCACCGACGGTCACGTCTTCGACCTCGGCGGTGTCACCGTCGAGGCCGTGCACCTGCCGGGCCACACCCGTGGCCACAGTGGATTCCGCATCTCGACCGGCGTGTTCTTCCTCTCCGACATCGACCTCACCGGGTTCGGTCCGTACTACGGCGACGCCTGGAGCGATCTCGAGGACTTCGACGAGAGCCTCCGCCGCGTGCGCGACGAAGAGGCCGACTGGTACGTGACGTTCCACCACAAGGGCGTGATCGAGGGGCGCGACACGTTCGTGAAGATGGTGGACGACTTCGCCGCCGTGATCGATCGCCGCCACGCCGCGATGCTCGAGTTCCTCGCCGAACCCCGCACGCTGGATGACATGGTGGCGCACCGTTTCATCTACCGACCCCACGTCGAGCTGAGCTTCGCCGACTCGGTCGAACGTCGCAGCGCCGGGATGCACCTCCAGCGCATGTTCACCCGCGGCGAGGCCACCGAGGTCGCCCCCGCCACCTTCCAGGCCACCTGACCCCTCCAGCTGGTCAGACGTCGAGGTCGAACAGGGCGCGGGCGTTGTCGCCGAGGAACTTGCGGCGGCCGTCGGCGCCGAAGCGCTCGTCGAACATGCCGGCCAGCTCGTTGAGGTCGTCCACGTACTCGGGGGTGTGGTCGGCGTGCGGGAAGTCCGACGCCCACAGGAACCGCTCGACGCCGAAGCGCTCGGCCAGGGCGCGGATGGTGCGCTCGTCGGGGTCGCACGAGATCCAGATCCGCTCGCGGAAGTAGTCGCTCGGCTTCTCCTTCAGCGGCACCTTCTCGCCGATGAACGTGTGGCCGTAGACGGCGTCGATGCGGTCGAGCCAGTACCCGATCCACCCGCCGCCCGACTCCAGCACGAGCACCTTCAGGCGCGGGAACAGGTCGAACACGCCGTAGTCGAACAGCGTCGTGAACTGGTGTCGCACGCCGTCGGAGGCCGTGACCGACGCCAGCAGTCGGAGCTGTTTGACGTTGTCCCACGACCCCATCCGGCTGCCCTTCGTCCACTGCGGTTCGAACGTCGGGTGGATCGCGAACGGCACGTCGAGGTCCTGGGCCGCCGCGAACACGACGTGGTTGTCGGGGTGGCCGAGCGGGCGGCCGTCGTGGGTGAACGGCGCGACGTACCCGCCCTTGGCGCCCTCGCCGACGGCCCGCTCGAGCTCGCGCGCTGCGGCCGCCGGATCGGACAACGAGAGGTGCGCGGTCGGGACGAGGCGCGGGCTGTCCGCGCAGAACTCGCAGATCCACCGGTTGTACG
>REDU01000079.1 GCA_007693335.1 Ilumatobacter sp.
GGATCGTCGATCCACTCCTCGGCATCGACCGTTCGCGCCAGCCGCTCGAAGTCGGGCTCGCGGCCGACCTGCACGATGAACCAACCGCCCGGGGCCCCCGGGCCACCGGCGGGCATCCCGTCGAGGATCATCTTCGGGCCGGTCTGGTTGCTCTCGCGTTCTCCCATGCTCCAGAAGTTGAGCACCACGTCGGCGAACGACACCATCGAGTCGAACATCGCGACATCGACGTACTGGCCTCGGCCGGTCTGATCGCGGTGGCGTAGCGCGGCGAGGATCCCGATGACCCCGTACAGCGCCGTGCCGATGTCGCCGAGCGCGCCGACCGGGTTCACCGCGGGTGGCGCGTCGGGTGGGCGCTTCCACTCGTACAGGCCGCTCATCGCCTCGGCCACCGCCGCATACGCGGGCCACGACGAGTAGGGCGACTCGCTCGTGTTCCCGAAGCCGCTGATCGAGAGATAGACGGCGGCGGGATGCACCCGTTCGACGTCGGTGTAGCCGAGCCCCATGCGGTCGAGAGCGCCTCCCTTGAAGTTCTCCGCCACGACATCGAACTGTGGCGCGAGGGCGAGCACGAGCTCGCGGCCCTCGGGATGCTTGAGATCGATGCAGATGCTGCGCTTCGACAGGTTGTTGCGGAGGAAGGTGGCGCCGACGGCTCGACCGTCGGGGTCGTTCATCGCCGGGAACGACCGTCGCGCGAGGTCGCCACCGCCCGGATGTTCGATCTTCACGACGTCGGCCCCGAGCCTGGCGAGCAGCTGTGTGGCGAACGGGAGCGACTGCATCTGCTCGAGCGCGAGAACGCGTACGCCGTCGAGCGGCTTCCCGTTGCTGGCGGCTGCATCGTTCGCTGTGTCTCCGAGTCGCATGGTCGTGGATCGTAGCCGTGGCAGTTCTGATGCTGCGTCAGATACCCTGCCGGCCATGCGAGGCATCGTGTCCTGGGGGACGTACCTTCCCTACTGGCGGCTCGATCGGTCCGAGATCGCACCGGTGGCCGGTCAGGGCGGCGGTCGCGGCTCGCGCACGGTGGCCGGTTTCGACGAGGACGCTGCAACGATGGCGGTCGAGTCGTCGCGCCGTTCGCTCCGATCGGTGGGGGTGGCTCCTGAGCAGCTGTTGTTCGCGACCGCGAGCCCGGCATACGCCGACAAGACGAACGCCACCACGGTCCACGCCGCGCTGCAGCTCGATCCGTCGGTGGCTGCATTCGACCTCGGTGCCTCCATGCGTTCGACCATGGGCGGCCTGTTGCTGGCCACTCGATCCACCGTCACCACGGTGGTGGCGGCAGCTGATGTCCGCACCGGGCTACCGGGATCGGCCGACGAGGCCAACGGCGGCGATGCCGCCGCGACCGTGGTCATCGCCGACGCCACACCCGAGGGTCCTGAACTTCTCGCCGAGATCGTCGCCACCGGCAGCGTCACGAGTGAGTTCCTCGATCGGTGGCGCACGCCCGGTGAGCGCCGGACGAAGGTGTGGGACGACAAGTTCACCGAGGTGCAGTACCGCCCGCTCGTCGCCACCGCGTGGCGACGGGCGCTCGACGAGGCATCGGTGTCGCCCGACGAGGTGGCGTTGGTCGCGGTGGCCGCGCCCACGGGCAGGGTCGCGGCGCGGCTCGGCGGCGTGCTCGGTGGGGTGCAGGTGATCGACTCGCTCGAGTCGTCCGTGGGGTCGTGTGGTGCCGCGCATCCAGCGATGCTGCTGGCGTCGTTGCTCGAGCAGGCCGGTTCGCTCGAGGCCGGCAGCCTGGTGGCGCTCGTGTCGGCCGCCGACGGGGCCGACGTGCTGATCCTGCGCACCACCGAGGCGCTCTCCCGGTTCCGACCGGCGGTCACCCTGTCGGACCAGATCGCCTCGGGCGCGCAGGTTCCGTACGGGCGGTTCATGCAATGGCGCGGGATGCTCGCCGTCGAACCGCCCCGTCGTCCCGAGCCGCAGCGGATGTCGGGGTCGGCTGCGGCACGTTCGACGGGCTGGAAGTTCGGGTTCGTCGGATCGCAGGATCGCGAGACCGGCCACGTGCACCTCCCGCCGGTGCGGGTCAGCGAGGGCGGCGGTCGCACCGACGACATGGCGCCCATCGCGATGTCCGACGTGCAAGGGTCGGTCGTGACGTACACCGTCGACCGCCTCGCGTACTCGCCGAGCCCGCCGATCGTGTTCGCCGTGGTCGACTTCGACGGAGGTGGTCGCCTTCCGGTCGAGCTCTGTGATCTCGGTCCCGACGAGTTGTCGATCGGCTCACGGGTCGAGCCCACGTTCCGGCGGCTCGCTACGGTCGACGGCATCGCCAACTACTTCTGGAAGATGCGTCCCGTGCGCGACGGGGCACCGGACGAACCATCCGACACGAGGGAGGCCTGAACATGGGCTCGCATGGCATCAAGGACCGCGTCGCGATCGTCGGCATGGGGTGCACGAAGTTCGTCGAGCACTGGGACAAGAGCCTCGACGACCTCATCATCGATGCTGCCGACCAGTGCTACGCCTCAGCGGGCATCGACCGTTCGAGCGGGCCCGACCCCATCGACGCCTACTGGCTCGGTACGGCCCAGGGTGGAATGAGCGGGATCACCCTCGCCCGTCCGCTCCAGCTGCAGAACAAGCCGGTGACCCGGGTCGAGAACTTCTGCGCCACCGGCTCGGAAGCTCTGCGTCAGGCGGTGTATGCCGTGGCGTCGGGCGCCTACGACGTGGCGATGGCCGTCGGCGTCGAGAAGACCAAGGACTCCGGCTATCAGGGCCTCAACGCGGCGCCACCGCCGAACGACGGCACGGCGCGCACGCTCACCGCAGCCGCCATGTTCTCGATGGTCGCCCCGGCCTATGGGCACCGGTACGGCGTGGACGACGCCGAGATGCGCAACGTGCTCGCTCACATCGCCCGCAAGAACCACGCCAACGGGGCGCGTAACCCGCGTGCGCAGTTCCGCCGCGAGGTCACACTCGAGACGATCTGCGGCTCGCCCACGGTTGCCGGTTCGCTCGGGGTGTTCGACTGTGCCGGAGTGGCCGACGGGGCGGCGGCAGCGATCGTGTGCCGTGCCGAGGATGCGCACCGGTTCACCGACCGGCCGCTGTACGTCAAGGCGCTGTCGTTCGTGGCAGGTAACGGTGGCGGGCTCACCGACCCCGACTACGACTACACGACGTTCCCCGAGGTGGTGGCCACGGCCGTCGACGCCTACGAGCAGGCCGGCATCACCGATCCGCGACGCGACCTGGCGCTCGCCGAGGTGCACGACTGCTTCACGATCAGCGAGCTGGTGCTCCTGGAGGATCTCGGCCTCGCTGAACGTGGTGAGGCCTGGCGCGGCGTACTCGACGGTGTGTTCGAACTCGACGGCGATCTACCGGTGAACCCCGACGGAGGTCTCAAGTCGTTCGGGCACCCGGTCGGAGCGTCGGGGCTGCGGATGATGTTCGAGGTGTGGCTGCAGCTGCGCGGCGAGGCCACCCCCGAGCGCCAGCTCACGACCGACCGCACCCTCGGCCTCACCCACAACCTCGGCGGCTACCCCGGTGAGATGGTGAGCTTCGTGTCGATCCTCGGCACGGAGCCGGGCTGAAGCTGATCGTCTCAGACCGAGTACCCGCCGTCGACGTTGAGGTGCTGGCCCGAGATGTAGCCGGCACGGTCAGACGCCAGGAAGCACACGGCCTCGGCGATGTCGGCGGCCGATCCGAAGCGGGGGAGTGGGATGACCCGCCGTGCGGCCTCGAGTGCCGTGTGGTCGAGGTCGCCGTGGTCCCTGAGATGTTGGGCCATGCCCTCGTCGAGCATTCCCGGCCCGACACTGTTCGCCCGGACGCCGAAGCGGCCTTCCTCGGCAGCGAGCCCGCGCACGATCGACTCGATGGCGGCCTTCGGCCCGGCCGACAAACCGTCGCGGATGGGATAGCGGTGGTTGGCGGCAGTGGTGACGGCCACGATCGAGCCGGCGCACGCGCGGAGCCACGGCAGCGCCGGTTGCACGACACCGAAGAAGGCGCCGGCCTCGTCGAGCAGGTGCCGCTGCATCAGCATCGGTTCCACGCGGGAGAGATGGACCTGACGCACGAGGGGGCCCGCAGCGTGCACCACGGTGTGGAGACCGCCCAGGCGCTCGGCCGTCGCCGCGACCCAGGTACCTGTCGCCTCGGTGTCGGACAGATCGAGCTGCTGATGCTCGGCCTCTGCGCCGAGTTCGACGAGGTGGTCGACCACCTCGTCGGCGGCCTGGCGATTGCGGTGGTACGTCAGCACGACGTTGCTCCCGCGCTCGGCGAGCATCGTGCAGATCGCCCGGCCGAGCGCGCCTGACCCGCCCGTGACGAGGGCGGCACCGGGCCGTGACGCGAAGTCGCTGGACATCGTGCCGGTCACGTACTGCCGTCGTCGAGGAACGGCGGACGGTCGCCACCGCCGTGGACCACGAGGTTCGCGCCGGTGATGTACGACGCGAGTGGCGACGCGAGGAACACGCATGCATCGGCGATGTCGCCCGGGTCCGCCATGCGCCCCATCGGGATGCCCGCAGCGATGCGCGCCGCCGACGCGTCGTCGCCGTAGTGGGCGGCAGATTCCGCGGTCCGTACCATTCCCGCCGTCACGGAGTTGACCCGGATGCCGGGCGCCCACTCCTGGCCCACCGTCGTGGTGAAACTGAGGAGCCCCGCCTTGGCCGCGGCGTAGGCGGCCACGGTGGGTCCGGGCCGGAGTGCCGCCACACTCGAGATGTTCACGATGACACCCCCGCCCGCCTCCTGGACCGGCGTCGACATCAGGTGGGGATGGGCGGCCTGGCTCGTGAACATCGCCGAGAGCAGGTTGAGCGCGGTGATCCGCTCGGTGAAGCGCGGCGATGCGGTGTGGGTGACCGCCGGTGGTGAACCGCCGGCGTTGTTCACGAGCACGTCGAGACGGCCGTGGCGGTCGGCCACCGCGTCGACCATCGCCCGGGCGGTGTCGGCGTCGCGCAGATCGGCCTCGTGGAACGACCAACCGTCGGGGAGGGCATCGGGCGGCGTGCGGGCGCAGATCGCGATGGTCGCGCCGGCGTCGGCGAAGCGTCGGGCGATCGCTGCACCGATACCCCGCGTCCCGCCGGTCACCAGGACCACGCGGTCACCGAGATCGATGCTGATGGCCACCGACGCAATGTACTGGTCCGCAGTTTTTTGACGCAATGTCAGATTTTCGGGCCGGCACTTCATTCGTGACGTGCGATGTAGTAATGATTGAAGTCATTATGGCCCAGCGGCAGATCACGAGTTCGAGAGACGACGCCGGCATCGTCGAGGTGGTCATGGAGTGCCCGCCGGTCAACGCCCTCACGGTGGCCGAGTGGTTCGAGCTGGCGCGGGTGGTGCGCGAACGCGGCGACGACCCCGAGACCCGCGTCGTGGTCCTGCGAGCCGAGGGCCGTGGTTTCAACGCCGGTGTCGACATCAAGGAGATGCAGCGGACCGAGGGCTTCACCGCGCTCCTCGGGGCCAACAAGGGGTGCTTCGAGGCGTTCGCCGCGGTGTACGACTGTCCGGTGCCCGTGATCAGCGCGGTGCACGGGTTCTGCGTCGGGGGCGGCGTCGGTCTGGTCGGTAACAGCGACGTGATCGTCGCCAGCGACGACGCCTACTTCGGGCTGCCCGAGGTCGACCGGGGCGCGCTGGGTGCCGCCACGCACCTCGCCCGACTCGTGCCGCAGCACAAGATGCGGGCGATGGTCTACACGTCCGCCACTGCGTCGGCGCACGAGCTGCACGCCTGGGGGAGCGTTCTCGAGGTGGTGCCCGCCGAGCGACTCAGAGCAGCAGCCCTCGACGTGGCCCGAACGATCGCCTCGAAGTCGCCCACGGTGATCCGGGCGGCGAAGGGCAGCCTCAACGGGATCGATCTGTGGGACGTGAAGCGCAGCTACCGGTTCGAACAGGGGTTCACCTTCGAGCTCAACCTGTCGGGTGTGAGCGACGAGCTGCGCGACGAGTTCGCCGGAACCGGATCCGGCACCGGTACTGGTACTGGTACTGACACCGCCACTGGCGACGAGGGAGCAGCATGACGATCGACAAACGGATCAGCGAAGACGAGGCGGTCGCAACCCTCGCCGACGGGATGACTCTCGGGATCGGCGGTTGGGGGAGTCGCCGCAAGCCGATGAGCCTGGTGCGGGCGCTCTTGCGTTCGCCGGTGACCGACCTCACCGTGGTCTCCTACGGCGGCCCCGATGTCGGGTTGCTGTGTGCGGCCGGCAAGGTCCGACGGCTGATCTACGGCTTCGTCTCGCTCGACTCGATCCCGCTCGAGCCGCACTTCCGAGCTGCTCGACAGGGCGGCACGATCCCCGAGCCCGTCGAGTACGACGAGGGGATGCTGCAGTGGGCGCTCTACGCCGGCTCGCTCCGGCTCCCGTTCCTGCCGACCAGGGCGGGCCTCGGCAGTGATGTGCTCGAGGTGAACCCGTCGCTCCGACTCGTCAGCTCACCCTACGACGACCGTGAGGAGTTGGTGGCGGTACCCGGTCTCCGGCTCGACGCTGCGTTCGTGCATCTCAACCGATCCGATGCCCGCGGGAACGCGCAGTTCCTCGGACCCGACCTGTACTTCGACGATCTGTTCTTGAACGCGTGCGAACCGGGCCGCCGCTTCCTCAGCTGCGAACGCATCGTCCCCACCGAGTCACTGCTCGACGAGGGCTCGTTCCACACCTTGCGCATCAACCGGTCGATGGTCGACGGTGTCGTGGAGGCGCCTCGAGGGGCGCACTTCACCACCTGCGAGCCCGACTACGGGCGCGACGAAGCGTTCCAACGGCACTACGTCGGTGCCGCCGGCGATCCCGATGCATGGGCAGCCTTCGTCGACCGGTTCCTGTCGGGGAGCGAACACGACTACCAACAGGCCGTTGCTGCGTGGCACGTGGAACAGACCGAACGAGCCGCCCGCGAGACCGAAGGAGCGACGTCATGAGCACCCCCAGCCCCGACGGAGCGGGTCATGACGGGGTGAGTCGGGCCGACATCGTGGTGGTGGCGTGTGCCGAGGCGTTCCGGGGCGACGGGGAGATCTTCGCGTCGGGCATGGGCACCATCCCCATGCTCGGAGCCCGCCTGGCGCGAGCGTCGTTCGAACCCGATCTGCTGGTGTCCGATGGCGAGGCGTTCTTCGTGGCCAACGATCTCGAGGTCGGCGGCACCGACAAGCTCGTCGAAGGATGGATCCCGTTCCGGAGTGTGTTCGACACGCTGTGGGGCGGACGGCGTCACGTGATGATGGGAGCCACCCAGATCGACGCCCACGGAAACACGAACATCGCGAACATCGGCCCGTGGGACCGGCCCAAGGCGCAGCTGCTCGGCGTTCGCGGGGGCCCTGGCAACACCGTCAACCATGCCACCAGCTTCTGGATCCCCAGGCACTCGGCGAGGGTGTTCGTCCCGAAGGTCGACATGGTCAGCGGCGTCGGCACCGATCGGGCTGCGGACATCGGTGGCTGGATCGCGGCACACCACCACCTGGCGCGGGTGGTCACGAACCTGGCAGTGCTCGACCTCGGCGGGCCCGATGGCCGGCTGCGCCTCCTGAGCGTGCATCCTGGTGTCTCGGTGAGCGATGTCGAGGAGAACACCGGATTCGAGTTGGTGATCGGCCCCGACACACCCGAGACGCGCCTGCCGACCGACCACGAGATGGCCATCCTCGATCGGCTCGACCCATCGGGACTCCGGCTGAGCGAAGTTCCCGTCTGATGCAGCCACGGCTGCACACCGCGTTGTGCGATCTCGTCGGGATCGACGTGCCGATCGTGCAGACCGGGATGGGTTGGGTGGCCGGCGCCCGGCTGGTCTCGGCCACGGCGAACGCCGGTGCCCTCGGGATCTTGGCGAGTGCCACGATGACGTTCGAGGAGTTGGAGCGGGCGATCAGCGAGGTGCGTTCACGCACCGACCGGCCGTTCGGCGTCAACCTCCGAGCCGATGCGTCCGACGTCGGTGAACGCATCGCGCTGATGATCGACCAGGACGTCAAGGTGGCCAGCTTCGCCCAGGCCCCACGGCCCGAATTGATCAGCCGGCTGCAGGACGCCGGCCTCGTGGTCATCCCCTCGGTCGGCGCACGCCGGCATGCCGAGAAGGTGCTCGAGTGGGGTGTCGACGCAGTGCTCGTCCAGGGCGGCGAAGGAGGCGGGCACACCGGATCGGTCCCGACCACGTTGGTCCTCCCCCAGGTGGTGGACGCCGTCGAGGGCAGGGTGCCGGTCATCGCGGCCGGTGGGTTCTTCGACGGACGCGGTCTCGTGGCCGCACTGGCCTACGGTGCCGACGGCATCGCCATGGGGACTCGATTCCTCCTGACGAGCGACTCGACCGTGCCGGAGTCGGTCAAGCAGTACTACCTCGGCAAGGGCGTGCTCGACACGGTGGTCAGCAAGCAGGTCGACGGTGTCCCGCACCGCGTCCTGCGCACCGACCTCGTCGAGCAGCTCGAGTCGAGCCGGGGCAAGCTGCTCGCCGTGCCCCGAGCGGGGCTGAACGCACTGCGCTTCCGCCGCCTGACCGGGTTGTCGGTTCGAGAGATGTGGTCCGAAGGGCGCGCCATGAAGTCGGCCAACGATCTGTCGTGGATGCAGATGGTGATGGCGGCCAACACGCCGATGCTGCTGAAGGCGTCGCTGGTCGACGGCATGACCGAGTCGGGTGTCATGGCGAGTGGTCAGGTGGTCGGGGTGATCGACGACCTGCCGAGCGTGCAGGAGCTGGTCGACCGGATCATGACCGAGGCCGACACCGTTCTGCATGATCTGCTGACCCTGACCGGTTCGCAGGGAGCACGCTCGTGATGCAGGAGCGTCAGCCCGTCACCGTGCTCGACGGGACCGCCGAGGTGCTCGCTGCAGTCGGTCGCCACCTCGGTCACAGCGACTGGATCGTGGTGACCCAGGAGCAGGTGGACCTCTTCGCCGACGCCACGGGTGATCACCAGTGGATCCACGTCGATGTCGAACGTGCGGCGGCCGGCCCGTTCGGAGGGCCGATCGCCCACGGGTACCTGACACTGGCGCTCTCGAATCTCTTCCTCCCCCAGATTCTCGAGGTGCGCGGCTTCAGCATGGGGGTGAACGTGGGGGTCGATCGGGTGCGGTTTCCCCAGCCGGTGCCGGTCGGGAGCCGGGTGCGCGGTGGTGCCGAACTCCTGGAGGCGGTCGATCTGCCCGACGGCCGGGGACTCTCCACGCTCGTGCGCATCACGATCGAGATCGATGGCGCCCTCGAGCCGGCGTGCGTCATCGAGTCGCTCACCCGCTGGATCCCGTGATTCGAGATCGCTCCAAACAGGCTGTTCAGCGGATGCGGTCCCAGACCATCGCCGTCGAGGCGTCGTCGTCGAACCAGGTTCCCGGGTCGACGCCGTCGACGTGTCCGTGGAGACCACGGAAGGTTCCGTAGCCGACCATCCGGCGAAGGCGCGGTGGGAATGCGGCGACCTGCTCCCTCGACAGGGCGAGGAGTTGGTTCTCCTCCTGACGGAGCCAGCCGGCGTAGTAGTTGCACACGATGCCCAGACGTCGATCGTGTGACCGGTTCTCGCCACCGCCGTGCCAGATCGAACCGTTGTAGACGATCACGCTCCCGGCCGTCATCTCGGTGTTGATCGTGTCGACCTGATCGCCCGGCCGCGGGCGCCGGTCGGCGCGGTGGGAGCCGGGGACGAGGCGGGTTCCCCCGTTCTCGGCAGTGAAGTCGCTGAGCGCCCACAGTGCGACCACCGCCAGGGGCTGGTGCGGCCGCGGCACCGGGATGGATCCGTCATCGGCGTGGAGAGGTTGTGCCTCCTGCCCCGGGTGGATGTCGATGGCGGTGAGTGAGGACAGCAGCAGCTCCTGGTCGAGCACCTGCTCGACCACGTCGAGCACCGGTTGGTGCACCGGCACCCGGGCGAAGAGAGGATCCCGACTGAGAAGGTTGAAGATCCGGCGCGTTCGTGCACCCAGGAACGTGTTCGTCCCGAACGGGATCGCTGCTGATTCCAGGGTTCGGTCGATGACCGATCGCAGATCGTGGATCAGGTCGAGCGGCACCGCATCGCGCAGGATCACATAGCCGTCGCGGTCGAAACGACCTGCGTCAACGTTCACGGCTGTGATCCCCGAACGAGAGCAGCGAGGGCAGTACGCCGTGGTCGAAGTCGATGGCGTACACGGGAGCCCACTCGAGGTGGCGAGCGGCCTCGGCAGCTGCTGCGGCGGGGTCGCCGGCAGCGATCAACTCGAGGAGCCGGCCATGATCCTCGAGCCCCTGGCGCCGGTAGTCGAGGTTCGGGAATCCGTCGCCGGCGACGTTGTGCTCGGCCCACTCGCGTGCGTGTGCCGACCACACCGCCTCCAGCGCACCGACAACGAGGATGAGTGACTGGTTGCCGCAGTTGGCGACGATCTCTTCGTGGAAGCGGCGTGACACCACGGTGAACGCGCTCACATCGTGGATCTGGCGCGCTGCTTCGTCCTGGACCGCTCGCAGCTTGGGCAGCACGGTTTCGTGACGGTCGGCACGAGCCGTGCACAGCGCGACGCACTGTGGCTCGATCCGGTTCAGAGCGTCGGACAGGTCGTGGACCAGTACTCCTTGTGACTGGAGCACCAAACCCACCGAGTAGGCCACCGTCTGCACATCAGGGCGATGGACCACGGCGCCCCCGACCTTGCCTCGCAGCACCGACACGAGGCCTTGGGACTCGAGGATCCGGAGCGCCTCGCGCAGCGACGGCTTGCTCACGCCGTACGCCGCGAGCAGGTCTTCTTGGCGTGGGAGGTGGGCACCGTCGGCCAACTCGCCGGTGAGGATCTTGTGTCGCAGATCGTTGGCGATGAGCTCCGCGAGGTGCGGTGCCCGGAACGGCGAACTCCCGACGTTACGCATGCTCCGTGCCGACCACGACAGCGCAGTGAGCACCGGCTCGTCGTCGAAGATCTCGCTGTCAGATTCTTCGCTGTCGCTGTCGGTGTCTGTCAGGTCTGTCACGGTGATGTCGGCGTCTACCCGGCTGGCGATCGATGAGGTGGTCACGCACCGGCAGCCTCGGACATCGAAGGCTACCCGAACGGACGCGGTGGCAGCTGGTTCGATGATCCTGCCGACGACGGTTGCTGGAGCTACGGTGCGGACGATGGAGTCCGGTGCGGGCGGAACCGCTGTCATCACCATGGAGCTGCAACGTGGGGTGTGCGGAGATCTCGCGCCGTGGCCCGGGCTGCCAGAGGCGGTGTCCGCCGCCGGTGTCGCCGAGACGGTTGCCGAGTTGCTCATCACCGCCCGCTCGACGGGGGTTCTCGTGGTGCACGCGGTGTTCTCGATCAGACCCGACGGTCGTGGGACGCGCCTCGACATGCCGCTCATGTCTGCGGCGCGGCGCGATCCCGATTTCCTGCGCCAGGGCACCCCGAGTGTCGAGCTGTTGCCGGCACTCGGCCCCGAAACCGGTGATGTGGTGATCGAGCGGCACCACGGGGTGAGCCCGTTCGGAGGGACCGGCCTCGATGCCCTGTTGCGCCAGCAGGGCGTCTCCACCGTGGTCGTCACCGGTGTGTCGTTGAACATCGGTGTGCTCGGGACGGTGGTCGAAGCGGTGAACCTCGGCTACCGCGCCGTGGTGCCGACCGATGCGGTGGTCGGTGTCCCCTCGGAGTACGGCCACGCCGTGCTGGCGAACTCGCTGATGCCCATCGCCCGGCTCGCGACCACCGCGGAGCTGATCGACGAGTGGACGGCGGCTCCGGTCTCGCCATGAGCGCCGACGAACCGTCGTCCAACACCCAGTCTCCCGACGACGTCGCGCCGATCAGCGACTGGAACCGGCTGCTCGACGGGAAGGTCGCAGTGATCACCGGCGGCGGCGCCGACGGCATCGGCGGGGCCATCGCCCGGCTGTTCGCCGAGCACGGTGCCACCGTCGAGATCGCCGAGATCGATCTCGATCGGGCCGAGCGGAGCCGCGTCATGATCGAGTCGGCCGGCGGCGCCGTGCGCACCCACCAGGTCGACGTGACCCGTGCCGACGAGGTCGAGTCGTTCGCCGCCGATGTGCTCGGTCACCACGGTCGCGTCGACGTGGTCGTCAACAATGTGGGCGACTACCGGGTCTCCGCCCGCTTCGAGGCGTCGTCACCCGAGACCTGGCAGCGCATGTACGACATCAACTTCGGCCACGTGCTGCTGGTGACCCGGGCGTTCGTCGGTTCGATGATCGAGGCTCGCAGGGGTTCGATCGTCAACGTGCACTCGGTCGAGGCCGAGCGGGGCTATCCGGGCGACCCGGTGTACGGGGCGATGAAGGCGGCGGTCGCCCACTTCACGACGTGCCTCGCGGTCGATGTGGGTCGACACGGGATCCGCGTCAACGGGCTCGGCCCCGATCTCACGCAGACGGCGCAGGTCGACTACATCGCCCGATCCGACGGCGCGCACCACATGTGGCCGTCGTGGGCGCCGGTGGGCCGACTCGGATGGCCGGAGGACCAGGCACGCGTGGCGTTGTTCCTCGCATCCGACATGTCAGCCTTCGTCACGGGCCACAACGTCCCCGTCGACGGAGGCACACTCGCAGGCGGCGGCTGGTTCTTCTCACCCGACGAGGGCCGGTTCGTCAACCGCCCCAAGCGTCTCTGACCCGACCACCGTCGCGCCTGTCACCAGAACGACGAGTCGGCGGTCAGCCCGTGTTCGGGGAACGCGCCCACCGCGATCGGCTGGCAGTTGCCCCACCCGACGCCACCACCCTGTGGATCCGAGACGCGGATGACGGTGTCGCGGATCTGGTGCAGTCGGCGGGCCTCGTCGGGTGTCGTGCAGTCGGGGATGTGCTCGCCCTCGAGGTGGAGAGGGCCCCGCCATTCGCCGTGGTGGTGACCGTCGAAGCCGAAGTACAACCCGGCGCCGAGATGGAACCCGGTGTCGCCGAGCACCTCGATGTCGATGGTGCGGCTCGATCCGTCGGCCATCCCGAAGTGGATCCGCCCGCTCGACAGCCGTCGGTTGTCGGGGTCGAACCCGACCTCCGGGGTGATCTCGACGATGGGCTCGACGCGCCCGTCGGGGTACTCGAATCCTCCCATCACCTGCTGACGCTTGTAGCCGCGGGCCGAGACGTCCACCAGGTGGAAGAACAATCCGTAGGGCGAACCGTCGGCCGTCTCGAGGCGCACCGGACACCAGAACATGAGGAAGGACATGCCGGCCATCGGGTCGGACGGCTCGAGATCAGCCGCCGGGGCACCCACGTCGTAGCGGACCCCCCACGAATGGTCACGGGTGGAGACCCACTCGGACGGGTCGATCTCGTGCCGCTCACCCTCGAGTTCGATCCAACCAGATGCCACGCCGATCTGGTGGTAGCGCACGAGCTCGGCGGCAACCCGGTAGCCCGAAGGTGACCGACTGTGTGTGCGTTCCTCGAGCTGTGGGGGGAGGCTCGCTTCGAACACCCAGTCGAAGGCGAGTGGTTGGACGTCGTTCGCCTCGAGACGGAACCGGACCGTCTTCATCGGCTCGAGGACTTCGTACACGACGGGACCGATTCGGGTGCGTTCGGGTTCGGGGGCCAACGTGCGGCTCGCCCGCACGGTCCACTGCTCTCGTGCACGCGACGCGCCGCCGTATCCGTCCATCACGTTGCGGTTGGGGTACTTGCCGAGGCCGAACCCGAGTTGCAGCGATCCGTCGCGCCTGGCGGCCATCGCACAGACCTTCTCGGTCCATGACGGATCGGTCTGGGAGACCACTGCGAAGGTGTCAGCGATCTGATGGGAGAAGCCTTCGTCGGCGTCGAGGAGTGGTCCGATCGAGTTGTTCACGTCCGAGAGCGTAGATGCACGCACCGTGACGCTCAGCGCCACGGTGTGGGTCCGAGGTACTGTCGTTTCCCGTTCACCGGCTCGTCGAGGAGGTTCACGCGTGCCGCATCTGCCGGACATCGACGGGCGCGCTGGGTCTCCGGCGGCATGTTGCGCGCCCTCGGTGTCGGCCCGTGACCGGCGATCCGGACCCACGCCCGAACCACCTGCGGTCCATCGAGCCAGCGGTGCGGGAGCGTTGCCGGGTGCCGGGCTGGTCGCGCTCACGGGCGGGACCTTCTCGATGGGCGGAGCCGACGCCGATGGTCACCCCGGCGACGGTGAGGGCCCGGTGCGAGCCGTGCGTCTCGATCCGTTCGAGATCGGTGTCACCACCGTCACGAACGAAGAGTTCGCCGACTTCGTGTCGATGACCGGTCATGTGACCACGGCGGAGGCATCGGGGTGGTCGTTCGTGTTCGCGGGGCTGTTGCCCGACGATTTCCCCGACACTCGCGGGGTCGCGGCAGCGCCGTGGTGGCGACAGGTGTTCGGAGCCGACTGGTCACATCCCGACGGTCCGCAGTCCGATGTGGCCGACCGCGGCGATCACCCGGTCGTCCACGTGTCGTGGTTCGATGCCGTGGCGTACTGCCGGTGGTTCGGTGGCCGGCTGCCGACCGAAGCCGAATGGGAGTTCGCAGCCCGGGGCGGCCACGAGCAACGGCGCTTCCCGTGGGGTGACGAGCTCACGCCAGGAGGCCGCCACCTGGCCAACGTGTGGCAGGGCACCTTTCCCGCCGAGAACACCGTCGACGACGGCTGGTACGGCACCGCCCCCGTCCGCGCCTACGAGCCGAACGGGTTCGGCCTGTTCGATGTGGTCGGCAATGTCTGGGAGTGGACGTCCGACTGGTTCGCCGCGGCCCACACGAACACTGCGGGTGTCGCGGAGAATCCCACGGGGCCGCCCACCGGAACCCACCGGGTCATGCGTGGCGGCTCGTATCTGTGCCACGCCTCGTACTGCAACCGCTACCGGTTGTCGGCCCGCAGTTCGGTGTCGCCCGACAGCACCACCGGTCACCTCGGCTTCCGCTGCGCCGTCAGCTGAGATCTGACTGTTCGTCAGATTCGCGTCGCCGCACGTGCTAGTGTTCCGTTCAGACGGGCACTCGATTCGGGGGAATCGAGCCGAGATCCGAGGGGGACCCCATGATCGTTGATGACCGCTACGTCGTGATCTCCGCCGACTGTCACGGTGGCGGCGCGTTGCTCGACTATCGCCCGTACCTGCCCTCGAGCTACCACGACGACTTCGACGCCTGGGCCGCCGGATACGAGATCCCGTACGACGACGTGACCGGACCTGACGGCTCACGGAACTGGGACAGCGACCGCCGACTCCGTGAGCTCGAGGGTGACGGCATCGTCGCCGAGGTCATCTTTCCCAACACCGTCCCGCCGTTCTTCCCGAAGTCATCGCTGACGGTGCAGCCGCCGGCGGCCGACGCGGGCGACCTCGAACGCCGGTGGGTCGGACTGCAGGCGCACAACCGCTGGCTCGCCGACTTCTGCGCGCAGGCTCCCGGCCGCCGAGCGGGGATCGCCCAGATCATGTTGCACGACATCGATGCCGCGGTGGCCGAGGTGCACTGGGCAGCAGCGGCCGGGCTCGACGGCGGGGTGCTGCTCCCCGGTGTACCCGAAGGTTCGGGGCTGCCGCAGCTCCACCAGATCGACTACTACGAACCGCTCTGGGCGGCCTGCGAGGAAGCCGGCGTTCCGGTCAATCACCACGGTGGCAGTGCCACGCCGCCGATGGTCGACACCGACGAAGGTCCGGTCATCTTCCTGCTGGAGACGACCTGGTGGTCGCACCGGGCGTTCACGCATCTCGTGGTCTCGGGTGCCATGGAGCGCCATCCCGGCCTGCAGTTCGTCTTCACCGAGCAGGGCACGGCCTGGATCCCCGACGAGTTGATGAAGCTCGACTACTTCTTCAACCGGATGCGTCATGCGGTCGGTTCGCAGGAGCACGTGTGGGGCTCGCCGGTGATGGCCAAGCTGCCGCTGCAGCCGAGCGAGTACTGGGCTCGCCAGTGCCACGTGGGTGCCAGCTTCATTCGTCCCCCCGAGGTGCAGCTGCGCTCGAAGGTGGGGGTCGACAAGATCATGTGGGGGAGCGATTACCCGCACAAGGAGGCCAGCTTCCCCTATTCGCTCGCCGCGTTGCGCGGCTCGTTCGCCGGAGTGCCCCACGACGAGGTGAGCGCGATGCTCGCCGGCAACGCCGCCGCGATGTACGGCTTCGATCTCGACGTGCTGGCGCCGATCGCGTCGACCGTCGGGCCGTTGGTCACCGAGATCGATGTGCCGCTGCAGCCGGGCGAGATCCCGCTCGAGGCCGAGAAGTGCCCCGCACTGGTGGGCTTCGGAGCGCGCGACTGACCAACGATCGCGTCGACCCGGATCGACGACAACACCAGGTCCACGAGAGCAACGAACGACAGGGGTACGACATGGGACGCATCAGATATGGGGCTCGCAGCATCGACGAGCTGCGGAATCGCGAGGTCGAGGCCACGGGTGTCGACACCTGGGCCACCAGCCTCACGGCGGTCTACGAGACCGACCCCGACGCACTGGCGGCGGTGCTCCCGCCTCCGCTGGTGCCGTCGGAGGAACCACTGGTCCGGATCGCCATCGCCACTGTCGACATCGGGCGTGGCCGACCGCCGTTCGGAGCCGGCACCTTCGCTGTCGAGGCGGTCCACGAGGGGCTCGTCGGGAACTATCCGCTGGTGATGCCGATGACCACCGAACAGGCGGTGGTGGGAGGGCGCGAGACGTTCGGTGAACCCAAGAAGCTGGCCGAGGTGTCGCTCGTACGCGAGGGCGACCACATCCACGGATCGTTCGCCAGGATGGGATGCACGTTCCTCGAGATCGACGGCACGATCGTCGGTGAGGCCGACCCGGTGCCCGATCGTCGGCGCACCGACTTCTACTTCAAGTTCCTGCCGGCGCCCGACGGACAGGGGTTCGACACCGACCCTCGGCTCGTGTACTGCCATCGCGACGAGAAGACCCGCACTGCGCAGCGGGTCGAGGGCACGATCACCCTGCGCGACTCGCGTTTCGACCCGGTGGCCGACCTCCCGGTGCGCAACGTGCGGTGGATCGAGGTGGCCGAGCGCAGCAGCCGCCAGACCGGTGAGATCCGCGGAACGGTTCCGGGCGACTCGATCAGGCCCTACGTGCACCAGCGCTACGACGATCTCTCGCCGGTCGGGACCGACTGATGGAGCAGCGATCCTGATGGAGCACTTCGAAGGTCGCGTCGCGGTGGTCACCGGTGGCGCCGGTGGGATCGGCCGCGCCATGGGTGAAGCATTCGGCCACGAGGGGATGCGGGTGGTGCTCGCCGACGTACAGGCCGAACCGCTCGATGCCACGGTCGCCGAGCTGCGCGCCGACGGGCTCGACGTGATCGGTGTGGTCACCGACGTCAGCTCGTACGAATCGGTCGAGTCGCTGCGCGACCGCACCCTCGAGGCGTTCGGGGGCGTACACGTACTGTGCAACAACGCCGGCATCGGTGCGGGCGCCGAGGGTCGGATGTGGGGCCACGACCTCATGGACTGGAACTGGGCCATCGCGGTGAACCTCATGGGGGTGGTCCACGGGATCAACGCGTTCGTGCCGGCCATGCTCGAGGGCGGCGACGAGGGGCACGTGGTCAACACGTCGTCGGGCAACGGTGGCATCTCGCCGCTGCCCGGTTCGCCGCAGTACGCCGTCACCAAAGCCGGTGTGGTCACGCTCACCGAGTGCCTCTACGGCCAACTCCAGGACGAGGGCGCGCCCATCGGTGCGTCGGTGCTGTTCCCGGGGCCTCACATGCTGCGGACCGGATTGTTCGAGTCGTGGCGGTCACGACCCGACCGGTACGCCAAGACCCGCCCACGGGTATCGCCGTACACCACCGTGGAGGACCTCGAGGAACAGATGGCGGCCGCCGGGATCACCGTGTCGTTCACCCCCGTCGAGGAGGTGGCCGAGCGGGTGGTCGCCGGCATCCGATCCGGCGACTTCTGGATCCATCCGGCCAGCGAGCGATCCGATGATCAGCTGCGTGCCCGAACCGAGTCGATCCTCACCCGTTCGAACCCCTCGTACCTCCGCGCCGTTCCCGGTTGACGTCTCCGGCTCACGCCCATCGGACGCGCCCGTTCACCCGTACGACCATCCCACGACAACCTCACGACAACCTCACGAAAGAGAGAACCATCGATGGATCCATATCTCGTGATCTCCGCCGACAGCCATGCCGGCCTCCCCACCGAGGACTACCGCCCCTATCTCGAGTCGAAGTACCACCCGCAGTTCGACGACTTCCTGGCCGAGCGGGCTGCGCAGCTCGAGGCCATCACCAAGTTGGGGGTGCGCAACGAATCGTTCGCCAAGAGCTGGTTCGAAGAGCACGAGGAGGCGCTGCGCAGCGGCTGGGACGCAGACCGGCGCGACATCGAGCTCGACGGTGACGGCGTGGCCGGCGAAGTGGTGTTCCCCGACGCCGACGCGGTCGAGAGCCGGACCTGCGTGCCGTTCGGGGCCGGGCTCGGCATGTCGGGCGACATGGATCCCGAGATCGGGCTCGCCGGCGCGGTCGCGCACAACCGCTGGCTCGCCGATCTCTGTTCCAACAGCCCCGAGCGTCGGAAAGGGGTGGCGCTGGTGCCCATCACGGCCGACCTCGACGATGTGCTCGCCGAGATCCGTCGGGCCAAGGAGTCGGGACTCGGTGCGGTGATGATCCCTGCGATGTGGGTCGACCAGGCGCCGTACCACGACCGCCGGTACGACCCGGTCTGGGCGTTGTGCGAAGACCTCCAGATGCCCGTCGTCACCCACTCGGGTCCGGCACCACGCGAAGAGTTCGGCGACCATCTCGGCATCTACGTCTCCGAGGTCGTCTGGTGGCCGGCCCGCCCGATGTGGTTCATGCTGTGGTCAGGGGTGTTCGAGCGCTATCCCGGCCTGCGGTTCGGGGTCACCGAGGCCGGGTGCTGGTGGTTGCCGGCGATGATGTGGTTCTGGGACCGTCTGTTCCTCGGTGCGAAGGGGGCCGAGAAACTCGGTGCCAGCCCGTTCGGCGACTCCGTCACGATGCCTCCGTCCGACTACATCGACCGCAACTGCTTCATCGGCGCATCGAACACCAAGCGTCGCGAACTCGGCCAGCGGTACGAGATCGGGATCGACAACATCTGCTGGGGGAACGACTTCCCCCATCCCGAGGGCACCTGGCCGAACACGCGGTCGTGGCTCACCAAGACCTTCCACGACATCCCGATCGACGAGACCCGCCGGATGGTCGGGCTCTCGATCGGCGAGATCTTCGGGTTCGACCTCGAGGCGCTCCGACCCCACGCCGACCGCATCGGTCCCACGCCCGAGGAGTTCGGACAGGTGACCCCCGACGACCCGACGGGCCAGCGGCTCGTCGAGCGCTGGGCCCCCGTGCGCGAGGTGGGCCGACACTGGCTGACCGATCACGACTTCTCCCTGATCAGTTGAGCGGGGGACAGTTGAGCAGGGAACAGCGGGATCGGTCCCGAACGATCTGCGTCACCGGTGTGGCGTCGGGCATCGGCGCCGCCACTGCGGCGTTGCTGCGCCGCGACGGCTGCCACGTGATCGGTGTCGATCAGCGGGACGCCGAGGTGGTGGCCGACCTGTCGACCGCCGATGGACGCCAGGCTGCGGTGGCTGGCGTCCTCGATGCCAGCGGCGGGGTGCTCGATGGGTTCGTGCCGTGTGCCGGGGTCGGAGGGCTCCAGTCGGCCGACCTGACCGTGCGGATCAACTACTTCGGTGTCCAGGCCATGCTGAACGGACTCCGGTCGGCCCTGGCAGCCGGTGATCGCGCCGCTGTGGTCCTCATCTCCTCGAACTCCACCACGACCACTCCAGGGCTGTCGATCGACGACGCGCAGGTGTACCTCGACGGCGACGAGGCGGCTGCGGTCAACCACTTCGCCGCGCGTGGCTGGATGGCCTACCCGGCCGGCAAGCTGGCGCTCGCGTTCTGGACGCGGGCGAGCTCCGCAGCGTGGCTGGCAGATGGCATCCGCCTGAATGCAGTGGCCCCTGGCGTGATCGACACCGGGATGACACGACCACTCCTCGACATCGACGGGATCAAGGAGGCGCTCGACGAGATCCCGATCCCTGCCGGCCGCTGGGGTGACGCGGCCGAGGTCGCTTCGGCGATCGGGTTCTTGCTGTCACCGTCGACGTCGTACGTGGTGGGTCAGGTGTTGTTCATCGACGGTGGCACCGATGCGTTCATGCACCCCTTCGCGCACCCACGCCCGTTCTCGGCCGGCGGTGACGTATCTGACGGACTATCAGATTCTGCTAGAACAGCATCGTGAAGTTTTGGTGCGCGACCGCATGGATGGACCCTCGCGAGTTGATCGCGATGTCGACACTGCTCGACGACGCCGGGTACCACGGGCTCATGGTGAGCGATCACCTGGTGTTCCCGCGTGAGCTCGAGAGCAAGTACCCCTACTCGCCGCACCCCGACGGGCGGCCGATCTGGGAGCCCGAGACCGTGTGGCCCGACCCGTGGGTGCTCATCGGAGCGATGTCGGCCGTCACCACGCAGCTCAACTTCACGACCAACATCTACGTTGCCCCGATGCGGCCGATCCTGCAGGTGGCCAAGGAGGTCGGCACCGCCTCGGTCATCTCGGGCGGGCGGGTGGCGCTCGGGGTCGGCGCAGGATGGATGCGCGAGGAGTTCGAACTGCAAGGTCAGGACTTCACCAACCGGGGCAAGCGGCTCACCGAGATGATCCAGGCGCTGCGGGAACTGTGGAGTGGCGGCTGGGTCGAGTTCCACGGCGACTACTACGACATCCCCGAGCTCACGATGGAACCGCACCCTGCCGAGCCGGTGCCGATCTACGTGGGCGGGCACTCCGACGCGGCGCTCAAGCGCGCCGCCAAGGTGGCCGACGGCTGGATCGGCAACGCCTACCCGTGGGACGAAGCCGTCCACTACACCGGACGGCTGCGTGAATTCCTCGCCGACGAGGGTCGAGCCGATGACGACTTCGAGATCATCTGCGGTCTCTACGCGATGCCCGAGCCCGAACTCTTCGAGCGGGCCGAGGCCGAGCTCGGGATCACCGCCACGCTGTGCCAGCCGTGGGCGCTCGACGCCGGGATCCAGCGCATGAAGGGCGAGGGGATCACCCCGCCGGCTGAAGCGTACCGAGAGTCGATCGAGCGGTTCGCCACCGACGTCCTGGCGCACTGCCAGTCGTGAGCGGTTGATGGCGGCACGGGGGCGCGCAATCGCCGCACGATCAGGGTCGGGTCCGTTCGCCAACCTCTTGGCCCCCGGGCGCCTGGGCCCGCTCGAACTCCCCAATCGGGTCCTGCTCCCGGCGATGGACATGAACCTGTGCGACGACGGCGTGATCACCACCGGAGAGATCCAGCACTACACGGCCCGGGCCGCAGGCGGCGCGGCGATGGTGATCACGGGCAGCAGCGCCGTGGCGTTCCCGCACGGCGCCACCACGCGCAACCAGCCGGGTCTCTCCGACGACCGCTTCATCCCCGGCCTGCGGGCGCTGGCCGACTCGGTGCACCGTGTCGGCGGACGCCTGTGCATCCAGCTCTGCCATCACGGCAAGACGTCGGCCGTCGACACCGCCGAGGACCGTCCGCTCCTGGTGCCCTCGGCACCCACCGACACCCTCGACCTGTCGGCGCTGCAGGACAACACCATGGACGAGCTGATGAAGCTGGCGGCGCCGAGCAAGGCCAAGTCACCCACCTACGACGTGGCCGACGAGCAGGCGATCGCCTGGGCGATCGACCAGTTCGCGTCGGCCGCGGCGCGTTGCCGGGAAGCGGGCGCCGATGCGGTCGAGGTCCACGCTGCGCACGGGTACCTGTTGTCGGCGTTCCTGTCGGCCGGCTACAACCACCGTGACGACGAGTGGGGCGGCACGATCGAACGGCGGGCCCGCCTGACATGCGAGGTGCTCGCCGCCGTCCGCGCCGCCGTCGGTCCCGACATGGCCGTCTCGGTGCGGGTCAACGCACACGAGTACGGCCTCGCCGACGGCCTGCGCGCCGATGAGATCGCGATCGCGGCACCGCTGTTCGTTGCGGCCGGTGCCGACGCCATCCACGTGTCGGCGAACGCCCACAACCCCTTCGCCGACTTCACCGAAGGCCCCCTCCCGAGCCGGGTCGGCCAGTACCGCGAGTTCGCCCGAACGGTCAAGGCCGCCGTCGACGTGCCGGTGATCGCGGTCGGTCGCCTGCTCCCCGAGACCGCTGAGGAGATGCTGGGTGCGGGCGAGTGCGACTTCGTGTCGATGGGACGTCAGCAACTGGCCGACCCCGATCTCGTGGCGAAGCTGCGTGACGGTCGCCGGGCGTCGGTGCGACCGTGCATCAACTGCTACGTCTGCGTGGAGCAGAACTTCTTCGAGGGCACTCCTCGGTGTGCGGTCAACCCGGCACTGGGTCACGAAGACCTGGCGGCGATCGTTCCTGCGGCGGCCTCACGTCACGTCGTGGTGGTGGGCGGCGGACCGGGCGGGATGGAGACCGCCCGGCTCGCAGCCGAGCGCGGGCATCGGGTCACCCTGGTCGAGCGGGCCGACCGTCTGGGCGGTACGGCGTGGTTCTCGCAACTCACCACCCCGGCCAACGCCCCGCTGGTCGACTGGCTCACCCACGAGATCACCCGGCTCGGCGTCGACGTTCGCCTGGGCACCACGGCGTCGGTTGCCGATGTGGCGGCGATGCGGCCCGACGTGGTCGTGGTCGCAACAGGTGCCGTACGAGGTCGGCCGGATGTGCCCGGAGCCCATCTCGATCACGTGTACACCGGCGACGGTCTGCGTGACCTGATCACCGGCGGGGCGGGCGGCGCAGGCTCGCAGCGCTCGCTCGTGGAACGCGTCGCGCTCGGCGTCGGGCGAACCCTCCGGCTCACCGAACGCCCGGACCGCATCCGTGAGCTCTCGAAGCGCTGGATGCCGATCGGACCACAGGTCGTGGTGCTCGGCGGTGGGCTCGTCGGCCTCGAACTCGCGGAGTTCCTGGCCGAACGAGGGCGCGCGGTGACGGTGCTCGAACCGGGCCCTGCGCTGGGACTGCAGATGGCGATGCCCCGCAGGTGGTCGGCGGTGCGGCGTGCCACCGATCACGGCGTCGCGCTGGTGCGCAATGCCGAGGTGGTCGAGATCACCGCCACCGAGGTGCGGTACCGCGTCGGTGACGACGAGCTCCGGGTCGCGGCAACCGACGTCGTGGTGGCCGGCGAGGTGAGCGCCGGGCATCCGCTCGCGGACGAGCTCCGCGCGGCCGGTCACACGGTCGAGGTGGTGGGCGATGCCGGCGAAGTGGGCTACATCGACGGCGCGGTGCACTCGGCGTGGCGCGTGGCGCGGGCGATCTGAGCGTCAGGAGCACGAGGATGTTCGATCTCACGGGGAAGGTGGCGTTCGTGACCGGCGCGTCGTTCGTCACCGGACAGACCCTCGGGGTCAACGGCGGGGGAGTCACCTCATGACCAGTTCCCCGGCCACCAGGTTCTGTGTGCCGTTCCCGATGTTCCCGACCGACCACGTGCTGGCCCTGGCACCCGTGGCCGAGGAGGCCGGGTTCGATCTGGTGGCGGTGCCCGACTCGGTGTTCTTCCCAGAGCACGTCTCCGCCGACTATCCGTACTCGGCCGACGGGGCCAGGTTCTGGGCGCCCGACACCCCGTTCGTCGATCCGTTCATCGCCATCGCGGCGATGTCGGCGCTGACCACGCAGCTGCGGTTCGTGACCAATGTGCTCAAGACGCCTCTGCGCGATCCGCTCATCGTCGCCAAGCAGGTGGCGTCGCTCGCAGCGATCAGTCGCGAACGCGTCGAGCTGGGCGTCGGGCTCTCGTGGATCCCCGAGGAGTTCGCGTGGACGGGCACCGAGATGCGGACCCGCGGTGCCCGCCTCGACGAGCAGATCGACATCCTCCGTCTCGTCTGTTCCGGCGGTGGCCCGCAGTGGATCGAGTACCACGGCACGCACTACGACGTGGGACGCCTGATGATCAGCCCGGCACCCGAACAACCGGTGCGCGTCCACGTCGGCGGTCACAGCGATCCGGCACTCCGACGTGCCGCCCGTGCGGGTGACGGGTGGATCTCGGTGCAGGCGACGAGCGACGAGATCCGCCGGTGCGTCGACACGCTCGCCCGACAGCGCCACGAGCACGGTCGCACCGGGGAGTTCGACGCGATCGTGCTGCCCATCGACATCGCCCCGTTCGATGGCATCGACGACTTCCGCCGACTGGCCGAGCAGATCGAGGCGAAGGGGATCTCGCCCGTGTTCCAGGTGGTGCCGTGGTACTTCACCGGCGGCGATCCCGACTCGCTCGACACCCGGCGCGACTCGATCACCCGTTTCGGCGACGAGATCATCGCCCGCTTCTGACTACTTCAGCGCCACCGGGTTCACCGGCGCTCCAGCGCCGTTCACCACGGGTTCGGGCGATGCCGCCAGCAAGAACGTGTACCGGCCGTCGTCGGCGCAGTCGTCGGCAAGCGCTTCGAGGACGAAGTTCTGGCCCTGGGTGAGTCCCATGTCCACGAGGTGGAGGAAGTGCACCGGCAACATGATGTCGTCGCGCTCGCACGGGAACACCTCGAAGATCAGGTTGTCGACGGCCACCGCCGCCACATCGTTGCGGTGGAACCATTCGACGGCTTCGATACCCGGCCCGGGGGCGCTGGTGGCGTATGTCATGCGATCGCCCTCGTCGAACCACTTCATGTGTCCGGTACGCAGCAGCACCACGTCACCGGGTTCGAGCGTGGTGCCGGCGAGGTCGACCGCTGCATCGAGATCGTCGGCGCCGATGGCGTGGCCACCGTCGAGGCGGTCGACCCCGAGCGCCCGGGCGACATCGAGCAGGACACCTCTCGACACGAGCGACCGTACGTTGTGGATGCCGAGCACCGTGGCGCCGTCGTCGGTGATCGCGCTCGACGAATGTCCGTTGTAGAGCGTGCCACCGTACGACGCATGGGCCAAGCCGTCCCAGTGGGTGCACGCCTGCGTGCCCATCGTGATGGCGTCGTCGTGCCACATCCGGTCGTCGCCGGCGGGGAACGAGAACGGGGAGAGCACCGGGTTGGTGCGTCCCTCGATGAATCCGAGCTGCGGGCCCTCGGGGGACAACGGCATGGCGAGGCTGAACGCCCGTCCGTCGCGCACGCAGGCAGCACCGCGCCGGCGGGCTGCCTCATCGATCAGGTTGAGGGTGCCGATCTGGTCGTCGGACCCCCATCGGCCCCAGTTGCGGACCCGGGCGGCGAGCTCGGCGATGTCGTCGGGAAGCGGCATGGTTGCGATCTCGTCTCTCTGCGTCGGTTCAGCGTTCCGGTTCCGTGCGGGCCGCTCAGGCGGTGATGCCGCCGTCGACGGTGACGATGGCGCCGGTCATGAACCGGGCCTCCGGCGACGCCACGTAGGCGAAGGTGGCGGCCATCTCATCGGGTTCGGCCATCCCCATCGTGCTCATCATCTTGGCGATCTTCTTGTTGGTGGCGTCGGACGGGAAGGTCGACGCGAACGACTGCTGGATCGCGGTGTTCGTGCCCCCAGGGGCCACGGCGTTCACGCGGATGTTCTTGTCGGCGTACTCGGTGGCGAGCGCCTTGGTCAGCAGGACCACCCCGCCCTTGCTGGCGCAGTACGCGGCGCTCCACGGTTGCCCCATCAGGCCGGCCGTCGACGCGGTGTTGACGATGGCGCCACCAGCCTCGCCGTTGGCGAGCAGATGTGGCAGGGCGGCACGGCACACGTGGAACGTGCCGTTCAGGTTGACGCCCACGATCTTGGCGAAGGCCTCTGCGGTCTCCTCGTGGGTGGTGCAGAAGTGGCCGATGCCAGCGATGTTGCAGACGAGATCGAGGCCGCCCAGCGTGGCGACGGCTTGCTCGATGGCGGCGTCGACGACCGACGCGTCCGACACGTCGCACTCGAGCGCCAACTTCGTGCCGGCCTGGTCGATGCCGTCGACCCGCAGATCCATCCCGACCACGTGAGCGCCTTCGTTCGCCAGCCGGGCGGCGACAGCGTGTCCGATGCCGCCGCCGGCGCCGGTGACGATCGTGCGCACACCCTCGAAACGATTCATGTCCGCGAAACGATTCATGTCCGGCCTCCAGCCCTCGAGGGGATCCCCCTCCCCGTCTGGCTGACACCGTACTTCACGTCTGACTGTCCATCAGAAACCCGTCGGTCATCTGACGGTTCATCACATGGGCGATCTCGTGTGCGCGTAGGATGGGGTCGACTTCGACGCATATCTGGGGGATGCCGTGTACGACGTGATCATACGGGGGGGATTCGTGGTCGACGGGACGGGTGGGGCCGGCGCGATCGCCGACATCGGCATCACCGACGGTCTGATCGTCGAGGTGGCTCCGAGCATCGACGCCTCCGCCGGAGCGGGCGAGGTCATCGACGCCACCGGACTCGTGGTGACGCCGGGCTTCGTCGACATCCACACCCACTACGACGGCCAGGCCACGTGGGACGAGGTGCTCGATCCGACCAGCGGGCACGGGGTCACCACGGTGGTCATGGGCAACTGCGGCGTCGGATTCGCGCCGGTGCGACCCGGGCAGGAAGAGTGGTTGGTGCAGCTCATGGAAGGTGTCGAGGACATCCCCGGCACGGCGCTCCACGAGGGGATCACGTGGCAGTGGGAGAGCTTTCCCGAGTACCTCGACGCGCTCGGGGCCCGTCGGTTCTCGATCGACGTCGCCGCGTACGTGGGGCACGGGCCCGTGCGTGCCTACGTGATGGGCGAACGCGGGGCCCGGAACGAACCTGCCACGGCCGACGACATCGCCGAGATGGGTCGTCTGGTGCATGAGGCCATCGACGCCGGCGCCATCGGCTTCTCGACCAGCCGCACCCTCAACCACAAGGCACGTGACGGTGAGCCGGTACCCGGCACCTTCGCCGCGATGGACGAGCTCGATGGAATCGCCGACGCGATGGTGGCCGCGGGGCGCGGTGTGTTCGAGGTCGCGCCACAGGGTCTCGAGTTCGACGCACCCGTCTTCATGTCGGAGGTCGAGTGGATGAGCCGGCTGGCCGGGCGCACCGGGCTGGCGGTCACGTTCGCCATGTTGCAGAACGCGCTCAACGCCGACTCGTGGCGCGACGCGCTCGACGTGGTCGATCGCACCAATGCCGCTGGCGGTCACCTGCGCCCCCAGGTGGCGGCGCGCCCGTTCGGCATGATGCTCGGCTGGGGCGGCTACCACTTCTTCTCGAAGCGTCCCACCTACGTCGAGCTGGCTGCACGGCTTTCGCACGAGGAGCTGGTGGCAGAACTGCTCACGCCCGCCGTGCGAGCGGCCATCCTCGCCGAAACCGATCTGCCGGCCGACCCCGCCGCCCAGTTCGACGGCATCGGTGAGTTCCTCCAGGGGATGCTCGAATCGATCTACCAGATGGGATCACCCCCCGACTACGAACCACCCCCCGAGCGAACCGTTGCGGCGCTCGCGGCGGTCGATGGTGTGGAGCCGATCGAGAAGGCGTACGACCTGATGTGCGAGGACGGCGGTCGGGCGTTCCTGATGCTGCCGTTCTTCAACTTCGTCGGCGGCACCCAGGACGCGATCCACGACATGCTCGTGCACCCGGCCACCATCAGCGGTCTGTCCGACGGCGGTGCTCACTGCCGGATGATCTGCGACGCCTCGATCCCGACCTACCTCATCACCCACTGGGCGAGGGACCGCTCACGCGGGCCCAAGCTCGGACTCGAGCAGGTGGTCAAGATGCAGACGGCCGACACCGCCGAGCTCGTGGGCATGACCGACCGTGGCACGATCGAGCCGGGTCGCCGGGCCGATCTCAACGTGATCGATCTCGACAGGCTCACGCTCGGCTTCCCGCGGGCGGTCGACGACCTGCCAGCCGGCGGACGCCGGTTGCTGCAGGACGCCACTGGTTACGTGGTGACGATGGTGGCGGGAGAGGTCACCCGTCGTGACGGCGCCGACACGGGCGCCCGTCCGGGCCGCCTCGTCAGGTCGGGGTGACGCGTCGTGCTGTCCGACACCGACCGCATCCGGAACCTGCTCGGCCGCTACTGCGAGCTGATCGACTCCGGTGATCTCGACGGTGTCGGGGCACTGTTCGCCAGGGGCATCCTCGCCGACGAACATGGTCAGCCGTTCGCGCAGGGGGCCGAGGAGGTTGCAGGGTTCTACGGCAGGAGCATGCAGATGTACGCCGGCCGCCCGGGCACCAAGCACATGGTGTCGAACACGGTGTTCGACGAACCCGACGGCGACGGCACCGTCACCGCCCACTCGTCGTACGTGGTGTTCCAGGCCACCGATGCGCTCCCGTTGCAGCCGATGGCGGCCGGTCGCTATCAGGACCGATTCGGGCGCGAGCGCGATGGCCGCTGGCACTTCGTCGAGCGCCGCTTCCTGATCGACCTGGTCGGCGACATGAGCCACCATTGGAGCGGCCCCGGCGCCTGACGCGCCGGGCTGCGGAACGGCTGCGGCCGGCTCTTCAGGCCACCGAGCTGAAGTCGGCGAACCCGGAGGGGTCGTGCTGGCCGATGGTGGCGTGCTCGAAGAGGCCGTAGCCGACGAACTCGCCCGAGTCACCGTTCATGCCCGATCCGGTGAGTGTCGCGCGAGCCACGTGGTCGACGGGGGTGAACGCGGCACGGGCGATCACCTCGGGGTCGGTGAGGTCGGTCACGTAGCGCTCGGTCCACGCCTCGCCACGCCACTGACCGTGGCCCCAGCTGGGGTCGCCGCCGTAGCCGGTGCCCGAGTTGAGCGCGATGTTCCCGAGGTTCTCGACCTCGATGGTGACAGGACGTCGACGTCGATCGGCCATGTGGATCGTGGCACCGATGGGGTCACGGGTTCCGGGCCGATAGCGGATGTCGAACTCGGGCCAGCCCAGCTCCTCGGGTCGGCGCCCGGAGCTCGCCGGCCACACGCGCCGGGCCTCGTTGAGCAACCGGGTGCCGTCGGGCTCCTCCTGGACGATCACGACGATGCCGAACTCGTCGAAGCGCAGTGGCGCGTAGAGCCACCAGAACCCCTGCGCACCCGGATCGTCGGCCGGCCGGCCGGCCGGTTCGGACTCGCCCACGGGTCGGATGCCCCACGACCGGTCGCGAGTACCGACCCACTGCCGGGGATCGATGGTGAACTCGGTGCCGTCGACCACGAGGCGTCCTTCCCAGGTGCCGACCTGGGCGAAGCGCTGCGCATCGAGGATCACCTTGTTGCCTCGGCGGATCACGTGAGGGGGCTCGTCGATCGCGGGGAACGACCCCTGCCACGTCATGTCGAGTTCGATGCCGTGCTCGGCAGCGTCGCACACCACACGGAGCCGCTCGAGGGGCTCGATCACCTCGATGCGGTATGGCCCGACCGCGGTTGACATCCGGTCGTCGCCGAGCGCGTCGCTGGTTCGAACCGTGACCTGCTGGTCGCCGTGCTTCACCGTGACGAACGCATCGATCACGCCGAGGTTCGGGTACACGCCGAACCCGGTGATGATGAACACCTCGCCCGTGCGGTCGTGTGCGTTGAAGTACGAGCGGTCGTAGAAGTTCCGATCGCTGGTGGCCGGATGGGCCATCGACAGCGGGGCCTGGTGAACGGGGAACTCGTCGAGAGGGATCGGCATTCGGCAACACTAGACCGATCTGACGTGGCGTCAGAACATGGCTCGTCATCCACTACAGTTGCTCCATGGCAGAGGATCGGCCGCAGACGTCAACGAGAGATCACGGCGTGCTGCGCGAGCAGCTCGAGGGCTGGCTCGCCAGACAGGTACGAGATCCGGTGGTCTCGGACCTGGTGGTGCCACCTGCCAACGGGATGTCGAGCGAAACGGTGTTGTTCGACGCCTCGTGGGACGACGGTGAGGGCGGACGGCACGAACAGTCGTGCGTGGTGAGGATCCCGCCCGACCTGTCGGCCGAACCGGTGTTCCGCACCTACGACATGGAGCTCCAGTACCGCGCGATGCAGCTCGTCGGCGAGCGCGCAGGGGTCCCTGTCCCCGGACTGCTCTGGCTCGAGAACGATGCGTCGTACCTCGGGGAACCGTTCTTCGTGATGGAGCGCGTCGACGGGCTGGTGCCGCCCGACCTCATGCCGTACCCCTTCGGTGACAACTGGTTCCACGACGCCGATCCGGTCGATCACCAGACGCTCGAGCGCTCGACGGTCGAGGTGCTCGCCAGGATCCACTCCATCCCCGCCGACGATCCCGACACCGCGTTCTTGGCGATCGACGCTCCCGGTGACACGGCGCTGCGCCGCCACGTGAACGATCAGCGCGCCTTCTACGAGTGGGTGTCCGCCGACGGCATCCGCTCGCCGCTGATCGAGCGCGCCTTCGACTGGTTGGAGGCCAACTGGCCCGACGAGGGTCCCGCGGTGGTCAGTTGGGGCGACGCCCGCATCGGGAACGTCATGTACCGCAACTTCGAGCCGGTGGCCGTGCTCGACTGGGAGATGGCCGGCCACGCACCTCGCGAGCTCGACCTGGGCTGGATGATCTACCTGCACCGGTTCTTCCAGGATCTGGCCGAGCAGTACGGCATGCCCGGGATGCCGAACTTCATGCGGGTCGACGAGGTGGCGGCCGCCTACGAGAAGGCGACCGGCTACACCCCTGTCGATCTCCGCTTCCACATCCTCAACGCCGCGCTCCGCCACGCCATCGTGATGTCACGGATCACCCGACGCCAGGTGCTCTTCGGCGAGGCCGTGATGCCGGACGATCCCGACCACACGTTCATCCATCACGCCACCCTCGCCGAGATGCTCGACGGCACCTACTGGTCCCGCCTCGAACCCTGATGGGCTTGCGCTTCCGCGCCGCGCCGGCTCGGGCCAGCCGACCGTCACTCGTAGCGCGAGCCGATCTCACGCAGCATCTCCACGTAGTTGGCGGGGGCGTCGGGACCGAGCGCGCCCGGCTCGTAACGGACAGAGCGGAGCGTGCCCGTGTACGCCGCCGGACCGTGCTGGTCGAAACGCTCACGATCCACGGGTGACCCCCGGTCGATACCCACGCTGATCCCGGTGAACGGTGAGATCGGCCCGAGGGTCGACACCTCGGCGCTGCCGTCACGGATCTCGCCATCGACCGAGCACGTGACGATCCACCGTCGCTGGCCCGGTGCCGCCTTCGAGATCGTCACCAGGTGGTCGCCCTCGTCGAGCGGTCCGAACGAGTGGCGCAGGGTGGTGCCGTGCCCGTCGTTGTGCACGTAGACGACCTCGCCATCACGGATCTCGACGGCGTACCCGCCGCCCTGGTCGCCGTGGGCCACGAGCACTCCGTGGTGGCCGGCGGCCATGCCCACGTCGATCACGATGTCGAGATCGCGCTGGCGCACCAGCAGCAGCGAGCGGATCCGTTCGAGTGTGGGAGTACGGGGCCAGATCGTCACCGGTCGTTCGAACACCTCGTCGGTGGGCGGTCGCACCACCCAGCGCCAGCCCGAGCCCTCGTCGAGCGGATACACCTGGTTGGCGACGGCGGCGTCGTGCCAGCCGGCGCTCAGCTCGGCGACCCGATCGGGATGCACATCGGCCAGATCGTTGGTCTCCGTGGGGTCGGCGCGCAGGTCGTACAGCTCCCACACGTCGTCGTCGAAGCGCCGCCGAGGCCGACGGAGCGTGACCACCTCCCAGCCGTCGCGGTAGTAACCGCGATGGCCGGCGAGCTCGTAGTACTGGTCGATGTGGACCTCGGCGTGCGCACCGTCGCGCAGCACCCCGGTCAGCGACGTGCCGTGCATCGACACCAGCGGTGTGCCGCCGCGGGAGGTGGGCGCCTCGATGCCGATCAGATCGAGCACGGTCGGCAACACGTCGATGCAGTGCGCGTACTGCGTACGGATCGATCCGCCGAGCTGTCCGAGGCCGGCGGACCAGTGCATGATGCAGGGCACCTGGTGTCCGCCCGCGTGGGTGTTCCGCTTGTAGAGCCGGAACGGGGTGTTGCCCGTCATGGCCCAGCCGCGTGGGTAGTGGCTCATCGTGGTGGCGGAGCCGATGTCGTCGAGGCGCTGCAGGTCGAGTGCGACGCGGTCCGCACCATCGCCGAGATGCGCGTAGTAGTTGGTGGTACCGGTGAGCTCGCCCTCGCGACTCGCGCCGTTGTCGGACAGGAACACGACGAGCGTGTTGTCCCATTCGCCCATCTCCTCGAGCGCCTCGCGCAGGTGGCCGATGCTCTGGTCGATCTCGTCGACCATGGCCGCGTACACCTCCATGTACCGGGCGAAGATCATGCGCTCGTCGTCGGTCAGGTCGTCCCACGCCTGCACCTCGTGATACGGCTCGCTGTTGCGCGCTGGCAGCACGGTGTCGGGCGCGATGATCCCCAACTCCATCTGGCGGGCGTGGCGCCGCTTGCGGATCTCGTCCCACCCCTGGTCGTACGCGCCGCGATACTTGGAGATGTCGGCGGGCTTGGCATGGAGCGGGGCGTGAGCCGCCGGATGCGCCAGATAGAGGAAGAACGGCTGGCCGGGTCGGCTGGCTGCTCGCTCGCGGATCATGGTGATCGCCCGTTCGGTGATGTCGTCGGTGAAGAAGTAGCCGTCGGGATACCGGTCGACGTCGACCACGTGGTTGTCCTCGACGATCCGGTGCGGTTCGTGGAGGTTCGTGAACGCCTCGAGGATCCCGTAGAAGCGGTCGAATCCCCGCTGCAACGGCCAGCTGTGCTGTGGGCCCCCGGCCGACATGGAGGTGTCGGGGGTGAGGTGCCACTTGCCCGTCATGAACGTCGCGTAGCCCTCGTCGCGCAGCACCTCGGCAGCGGTGGCGACGTCGTTCGCGATGTGCGATCGGTACCCCGGATAACCGGGGTCGTCCTGGGCGATGTGGCCCATCCCCGCAGCATGCGCGTTGACCCCCGTGAGCAGGCTGGCCCGCGTCGGTGAACACATGGGGTTCACGTGGAAGTTGGTGAACCTGACACCTCCCTCGGCGAGTCGGTCGAGGTTCGGTGTGTCGATCTCGGCACCGAAGCACCCGATGTCGGCGAACCCGACGTCGTCCACCAGCACGAACACCACATTGGGTGAGCCGGGTGGCGGGGTGGGCTGAGGTGGCCAGTGCGGTTCGGAGCCGGCCATGGTGGTGCCGATCCGGCCGCTGCCGGGAGTGCTGGATGCTGTCACCACACAAGGGTAGCCAACGTGATCTGTCACCGCGTCAGAAACGGCTACCGTCTGGGGATGGCACAGCGACACATCCATCTGGCTGACATCATCGAGCTGATGGCCGACGCCATCGGCCACAAGACCGCCGTGATCACCGGGGAGACGACTCGCACGTATGCGGAACTCGACGAGCGCGCCACGCGGCTCGCCAATCATCTCGGTGCGAACGGCGTGGGCCCCGGCGACCACGTGGCCATCCATGCCATGAACTGCATCGAGTGGGTCGAATCCTTCTATGCCTGTTGCAAGCTCAGGGCGGCGCCCATCAACGTCAACTTCCGGTACGTGGAAGCCGAGCTGCGGTACCTGTACGACAACGCCGACTGCGTCGCGGTGATCGTCGCTCCAGAGTTCGTCGACGCGGTCGAGGCGGTCAGCGACTCGTTGCCTGATCTGCGCCATCGGCTGGTGCTGGGAGACGACTACGAGAGCGCCCTCGCAGCGGCGTCTCCCGAGCGGGCGTTCGGAGAGCGCTCACCCGACGACCTGTACCTCGTCTACACCGGTGGCACCACCGGCATGCCCAAGGGCGTGATGTGGCGGCAGGAGGACATCGTTCGCGGCGCGTTGAACGCCATGCGACAGGGTGCCCCCATCGACCGGGTGGAGCAGCTCGCCGAGGAGGCTGCCGCAGCCCCCGGTCAGGGGCATCTGATGGCACTCGGACCGATGATGCACGGTGGCGGCCAATGGGTGATGGGGAACTCGCACGTGTCGGGCGGCGTGTTCGTGCTGTACACCGAGCGGCGGTTCGATCCGCACACGGTTCTCGAGCTGGCGTCACGTGCCGGGGTGCACTCGTTGAGCACGATCGGTGATGCGATGGCCCGCCCCATCGCCGAGGCGCTGCTCGATCCGGCCTGCCCCGACTACGACCTGTCGAACCTGTTCAGCATCGGGAACGGCGGTGCTCCTCTGTCGTCCGGAGTGCGCGAACAGCTCAGGGCCGCGCTGCCGAACGTGATCATCCTCGACAGTTACGGCGCCTCGGAGACCGGCGCGGCCGGGTCACGCGCCGATGCAGGCGAGGGATTCTCGGCGCCCCGGTTCAACACCGGCCCCGACGTCACCGTCATCGCCGACGACGGCCGCGTCTGCGACGTCGGTGAGGTCGGCAAGTTGGCCCGCAGCGGCAGCATTCCCCTCGGGTACTACAAGGATCCCGAGAAGACGGCCGCCACGTTCCCGGTGATCGACGGGAAGCGATGGGTGGTGCCGGGTGATTTCGCTCGGATCGAGGACGACGGTTCGATCACGGTGCTCGGTCGCGGATCGGTGTCGATCAACTCGGGCGGTGAGAAGATCTACCCGGAAGAGGTCGAGGCAGCGCTGGTGCAGCATCCAGCGGTGTTCGACGCCGTGGTGGTCGGTACGCCGAGTGAGCGGTGGGGACAGCAGGTGACCGCACTGGTGAAGGTTCGCGAGGGTGCCGAGATCACCGCTGACGAGCTCCGGGATCACTGCCGCAACCTGGTGGCCGACTACAAGCTCCCCAAGGACGTCTTCGTGGTCGATGCCGTGCCGCGCACACCGGTCGGCAAGGTCGACTACAAGGTGTCCACCGCCGAGGCGCTCCGCCTGCTCGGCGGTCCCGTCAGTCGTTGAGCACCTGGTCGCGGCGGGCGCCGTCGCGCGCCTCGATCGCGGCGATCAGGCGATCGGTCTCGGTGCGGTGCTCGTGCACGAGGCGCACCAGCCAGTAGCGGAGGAACTTCGTCATCGAGTAGCGCACGAACAGTGCCGCGCCGGCGACCACGAGTGCCAGACCGAGCAGGCTGCCAGTGGCCAAGAACGCCCACTGATCGGCCTGGTTCGTGGTGCCCGAGGCCTGGAACCCCCCGTACACCGCGAGGCCGAGTCCGAGCAGCAGGCCAGCGCACCCGAGCACGAACATCCATCGCTCGCGATCCGACGATGCGCCGCGGACCTTCATCTCGTTGATCTCCTCGCTGAACGCGTTGATCCGTTCCTCGTTCATGGTGCTGTTCCTCCAGGTGATGGGCTGGTCGTGGTGTCGGGTGTCGGGTCGGCAGATCGGCCTTGACCGAGGTACACCTCGGCCAAGGCGGTGTCGCCGATGTCGGCGGTGGCACCCGACCAGCGGACCATGCCGTTGGCGAGCAGGATCGTGTGATCGGCCACCCCCAGCACCGTGCGGGCGAACTGTTCCACGACGAGGACCGACACACCCTCGGACGCGATGGCGGCCACCTGCTCGTAGAGCTCGGCGACGATCTTGGGTGCCAGCCCCATCGAGAGCTCGTCGAGCAGGAGCATCACGGGGTCGACCGCCAGGCCTCGGGCCAGCGCCAGCATCTGCTGCTCGCCGCCTGACATCGTGCCGGCCACCTGGGTGCGGCGTTCGGCGAGGCGCGGGAAGCGAGCGTAGGTGCACTCCTCGACCTCACCGAGGCTGGGCCCACCGTGGGTGGCCATCCACAGGTTCTCTCGCACGGTGAGGTTGGCGAAGATCCCGCGACCCTCGGGGATGGTGCACACCCCCGCTCGAGCGAGCGCTCCGGCGCTGACGCCGGTGACGTCGCGGCCGGCCACGTGCAAGAAGCCCGTCGTTGGCCGGACCTGGCCGCTCGCCACCCGGATGGTGGTGGTCTTGCCGGCGCCGTTGGGTCCGAGCAGGGCGACCACCTGGCCGCGCTCGATCACCAGATCGACGTCGTGCAGCACCTCGATCGCGCCGTAGCCGGCGCTGACACCGCGCAGCTCGAGGATCGGCGGACGCATCACGCAACCCCCAGGTAGGCCTGTACCACTGCCGGATCGCGGCGCACCACGTCGGGTGATCCGCTGGCGATCAAGCGGCCGAGGTCGAGTACATGGAGCACGTCGCACACGTCCATGACCAGCTCCATGTCGTGTTCGACCAGGAAGACCGCCAACCCGTCGGCCGCGAGTCCTCTGAGCAGTCGACCGAGCCTGAGGGTCTCGTCCTCGTCGAGACCCGATGCGGGCTCGTCGAGCAGGAGCACCTTGGGTTGGATGGCCAGCGCACGCGCCACCTCGACGAGTCGGGCCGATCCCGTCGAGAGATCCGCAGCGACGCTGTCGGCGCGTCCGGTGATACCGACCTGCTCGAGCAGATTCGCCGCCACGACGTCCGGACGCTCACGTCCGGCGATCTCTGCAGCCACCCGGACGTTGTCGAGCACCGAGAGCGATCCGAACAGCTCGAGGCGTTGGAACGTGCGGGCCACTCCCCGCCGTGCGCGTCGGTGCGGTGGGGTCGACGTGAGGTCGTGGCCGTCGAGGATCACCCTGCCACTGTTCGGCGAGATGATCCCCGACACCACGTTGAACAAGGTGGTCTTGCCGGCGCCATTGGGTCCGATCAGACCGGTCACCCGACCCGGTTCGAGCGCGAGTGACACCTCGGACACGGCCATCACGCCTCCGAAGCTGACGCTGATCGATTTCAGCTCGAGCGCCATCTAGAGCACCACACCGATCCGGCGCTCGGCGTCTTCGACTTCCAACGGGGTGAGATCGTCGGTCAGCCCGATGGCGTCGGGCGAGCCGGGCCGGACGCGTGGCGACCGGTCGAGCAGGCGCTCACCGATCGGTCCGATCGTGAACACCACGGCGATCAGGACCAAGAGGCGCCACCCGCTGGAACCAACAGCCGTTCCCCAGTCGATGAACGCCGCGGCGGCCATGCCGGCAGCCAACCAGATTCCGGCCGACACGGTGCGCCGGTCGAATCGTTCGGCGAGTGCCGGGAGGTTCGGCACGACGCCCAGCGTCCACACAGCGATGGCGAACACGAACGACCAGTTCGAGATGATCCCGCGGTTGGCGAGGAACCACACGCCGGTGCCTCCGGCGACGGCGACGGAGATCAGCCCCCATCGGCCGGCCAGCGCCCGGAAGTTCTCGGCGATCTGCTCGGAGGCACCGGACGGGTTTCGGCCGAGCGTGATGCCGATGGCACCGGGGAGCACCTTGGAGATGTTCGTCATCGCCGGCGCGAGGATCACCAGGACCAGGCTGCCGCCGAGCAGCATGCCGCCGAGCAGTGCCCCGGCCACACTGGCCACGCCACCGACCACGGCCAACAGCACGACCGGGAGGCTCTGGAGGAAGTCGTACTGCTGCGGGCTGACCTTGTCGCCCACGAGTGCCCCGGCGCACGCAGCGATTCCCGCCGAGATCGCGAACGCAGCCACCTTGGTGGCGGTGAGGTTCATGCCGAGGGTGGCGGCCGCGGCCTGCGAGTCCTTCAGCGCGATCAAGCGGCGTCCGAGCGGGCTGCGTCGGAGCGCGACGATGCACAGGCCGAGCACGGCGAAGGCCACCGAGAGCAGGATCAGCCGGGAGCGCGGCGAGCCGATGTCGACGAACGGGATGGCGAGCGTCGGCACGTCGATGTTCCCCGTTTGGAACGTCTGGCGCTGGTTGAACACGAGTTTGCTGACCAAGACGGCGAACGCCGCGGTGGCGAGCGCGAGGTACACCCCCGACAGCCTGAGTGCAGGGAGCGCGACGATGGCACCGATGCCGGCGACGATGAGGATGGCGCCGGCGAGTGTCAGGATGCTCCCGTTGCCCGGGAGCTTCGCCATCGCGATCGCTCCGAGTCCGGCGAACGTCATCGGGGCGAGTGAGAGCTGGCCGGCGTATCCGGTGAGCGGCACCAGTGACAGCGCAGCGATGGCGAAGACGAAGCCGTTGATGGCGAGCAGCGTGTTGGCCCGGGTGAGCATGCCCGAGATCGCGATCACGAACGTCACGAGGAGGACCGCGCCGAGCAGCGAGGTGCTCCACACGGGTTCTCGGTGCTTCTCGCGAAACCGCACGGCACCGACCCGCAGGCGGCTGACCGGCATTGCGACGAGCGCGATGAACAGCACGATGATCGGGATCGACGCACGGAGTCCGTTCAAGCTGAAGCCGAACATCGTCGACGGGATGATGCGACCGTCGAGGTAGCCGAGGTAGTACGAGTCGAGCAGGCCGAGCAGGGCAGCACCGGCGAACGTCCACGGCAGACTTCGGAGCCGGCCGAGGATGGCAGCGGCGTAGGCGTTGATGACGAGCAGCACGAGCGGTTCGATGTTGAGCTGCTGCTCACCGGCGAGCAGGACCCCGGCGAGCCCGGCGAGGCCGGCGCCGAGTGCCCAGGCGAGCATGGCGACCCGATCGGGCCGACCACCGTTGAGTTCGGCGAGGTCACGGTCGTCGACCACCGCGCGCATCGTGACGCCGGCGCGGCTGCGGAACATGATGTACCGGAGCGCAGCGGCCACGAGCACGGCGCACGCGAGCGTGATGACGCGGTGCCAGCTCACGTTGATCCCGCCGAGCGGAACGGTGTTCCCCTCGAAGAAGCGCCGGAAGGCGACGCGGCTCCCGTCAGGCGGCCAGATCCAGTTCGCCAACCCGAGCATCCCCGCGAACAGCGCCACCGTGACCGTGAGGCGGATCACCTCGGTGGTTCCCTTCAACCCCCGCATGATGAAGCGTTCGGTGGCAGCACCGAAGAGCGGACACAGCATCAGCAGCACCACGACGAGGGCCACGGGCGCCGGCCATCCCCACGCGAAGCGGAACTGCCAATAGGTGAACGCGGCGAGCATCCCCGTGGCCCCGTGGGCCAGGTTGAAGATGCCCGACGTCGTGTAGGTCACCACCAGTCCGGCGGCGATGATCGCGTAGATCGCGCCGGTGGACAGGCCGATGATCGTGAACGTCAGCAGCTTGTCGACGTCGAGGAGTGCCAGCACGAGTTACGTGGAGACGATCAGGGGATGGTGAACCGGTCGGTCGGTGTGCTGCCGTCAGTTGGGCCGGTCGGGGTCGATCCCTGCCGTGGCGTCGCCGAAGTCGCCCGACACCTCGATGTATCCGGGGCTGGTGCAGTGCCACCCGCCGCCGTTGTCGTCGGCCGAGCCGAGCTCGGGGAAGACCCGGGTCCAGCCGCCGTCCTGGATGCCCATGATGAGCCCGCACTCGGGCGGGAGGTTGGCGCCCGGATTCGTCTCGGTGTGCAGGCCGCCGCCGGTCCAGGAGGTGGTCTGCGCAGCTGCTGCGAGGACACACTCGCGTTCGAGCACGTTGTCGTTGGCATCGAGACAGGCGTTGGCTGCCTCGAGGAACAGCAGGCCCGCCGACGTGGCCTGGAGCCCGAGCCCGGCCACCTTCCCGCCAGGGTTGTAGGTCGCCATCATGTCGAGATAGCTGCGCATCCCGGGGAACTCGTCGGCTTCCTCGAACGGGGCGTAGGCCGTGCGGACCAGGCTGCCCTCGGTGGCGTCGGCGTTGCCCTCGGCCACCATGGTGTCGGTGTAGAAGTTGGCCTCGGAGAGCACCAGCTCGGGCACGTACCCGATCTCGCGCATCGCCTTGTAGAGCAACACGAAGTTGGCGTCGCTCCCGATGAAGAAGAGGGCACCCACGTCGTCGTCCTTCAACCGCTGGGCGAACGGGACCCAGTTGGGCTCACCGCCCGGGTTGTAGGGGGTGCGGGCCACGACCTCGAACCCACCGAGCGCATCGAAGATCGCGTCGGTCACATCAGCCTGTACCTGCGTGGTCAGGAAGTCGCCGTACAGGATGGCCGAGCGGGTGATGGCGTCGGGGTAGTTCTCCTTGGCCCACTGCAGATACGTCGTCGGCTTGATGTTGGCCGGGTTGGGGATGGGTTGCACCTTGCCGTTGGCCTCGGCTGCCGTCGGGGTCACCGTGTACCCAGCGAAGCTGATCATCCCGCATTCGTGGAAGCGGGGGAACATCTGGTCGTCGAACACCCAGCCGCCACCCACCATGGCGAACACCTCAGAGCAGGCCTTCTCCATGGCGGGCGGCACCGAGAACAGCTTGCCGTCGAGATCGACCACCTCGAGTGGCAGACCACGCACACCGCCCTGCTCGTTGCACCACGCCACGAGTGCCGTGACGGCGTCGAGCATCTCCTCGGTGAGGCCCGGAGCAGCCTCGAACCCACGGTCGTTCGCGGTACCGATCTTCAGCGGATCGCCACCGTTCTGGTCATCGGCCACCGTGGGGACACCCTCGGGCCCCGCAGGACCGCACGGGCTCTCCATGGTGCCGAACATGACGACGTCGGCCTCCGGCTCGGGCGCGTCGGTGGTTTCTGGCGCGTCGGTGGTCTCGGTCGCGTCGGGTGGCGGTGTCGTCTCACCGGATTCCTCGGCGGGCGCCTCGGTCACCGGCGCAGCATCGGTGGTGTCCGGTGCCGGCGGGTCGGTGGTCGACGCTTCGTCGGCGGCTCGGTTCCCGCACGCCGCGAGCACCAGAACTGCAGTGGCCATGACGGCCAGGAACCTACGTGGCATGTCCGCGCCTCCCCCATTGGTGAACGGATGATGAGCAGACCATACACCTTTCCGGCAACTTTCTGAAGCCATGTCAGATTCAGATGGCTCACTCCTGCGGCGCCGCGGAGTCAGTGCTTCACCGGCACACGGTGGCGCCGTCGACGAGCATCGATTCACCGTTGACGAAGCTCGCACGGTCGCTGCAGAGCCACACCGCTGCCTGGGCGATCTCGTCGGGCTCACCGAGCGTGCCACGACCGATGCCGCGGGTCACCATCTTCTCGATGTCGGGGTTCCCGCCGATGAAGCCCTCGATCATCGGGGTTCGGGTGGTGCCCGGGAGGACGGCATTGACCCGGATTCCGCGGCGGGCGTACTCGTGGGCGGCGCACTTCGTGAGCCCGAGTACCCCGTGCTTGGCGGCCGTGTAGTGGGGCAGGCCCGGCGCAGCCACCACTCCCGCCCCCGACGACGAGTTGACGATGGCTCCTGCGCCCTGTTCCACCATCACTGCGAGCTCGTGCTTCATGCAGAGGAACACGCTCGTGAGGTTCGTGTCGATGAGGCGCTGCCAGTCGGCGAGTGACAGGTCGGTGAAGGCACTCGGAGCCCCGCTGATCCCGGCGTTGTTGTGGGCGATGTCGAGACGCCCGAACGCCTCGACCACCGCTGTCACGAGTGACTCGACCTGGGCCTCGTCGGTGACGTCGGCGGTGAACGCGCGAGCGTTCCCGCCGTTGTCGGTGATCAGCGCGGCCACCCGCTCGGCCGCGTCGCCGTGGATGTCGGCCACCGCCACGGCGGCTCCCTCGGCGGCGAACAGCCTGGCGCTCGCCTCACCGATGCCACTCCCGGCACCGGTGACCAGTGCGATCTTGCCCCCCACGAGTCCCCCAGCGTGCTGCGAAGTGCGTTGCGGGCTGTGCTGCGGCGTGTCGTGCTGCGTCATCGTCGGATGGTATCTGATGACACGTCAGATGTGGGGATCACGTTGCGGCTACGGTGGAGGTCCGTGGGGATGAGGGGCACGATGGTCGACACCGAGCAGATCGGCGATGGTGTGGTGATTCGCCCGCGTTTCGATCCGGTGGCCCGACCGTTCGAGTCGCTCACCGACGATCAGTGGCACGAGGCCTGGGAGCGTCCGGTGCTCGACACCGTTGCGGCGCTGCAACAGGCCCACCGCGAGGGGGTGCGGCGGATCGTGGTGGTGGTACCCGTGACGAGCATGAGCGGAGGGTCCCAGTACGTGCACGTGGCCGCTCCGGCCGAGGCGATCAGGGTGCTCGTGAAGTCGGCCGCCCGTCAGTGGGGTGCAGCTGGCGTCACGGTCAACGCGGTGGCGATCGCGCCTGCCCGGGTGCTCGACGACCCGGGTGCTGCCGGTCCGGTCTCGATCGCTCCCGCGCCGCTCGACTCGGCCGATCCGGCTGCAGTCATCGGGTTCCTCTGCAGCGAGGCGGCCGGCGACATCACGGGGCAGACCGTCACCGTCGACGGGGGAGCCTGGATGTGAGCTCGTTGGAGGGACGCACCGCCATCGTCACCGGTGCGGGACAGGGCGTGGGTGAAGGGATCGCCCGAACGCTCGCAGCTCGCGGTGCCAACGTGGTGATCGCGGCACGGCGTGCCGAGACGGGTGAGCCCATCGCGGCGTCCATCCGTGACGGCGGGGGAGTAGCGGTGTGCATACCCACCGACGTCACCCGTCGCGCCGACGTCGAGGCGTGCGTCGAGAGCGCCGTCGATCGATTCGGCGCCCTCGAGATCGTCGTGCACAACGCGTTCTCCGGAGCCGCGCCGCACCGCCTCGAGGAGCTCGATCTCGACCGCCACTGGACACCGATGTCGCGCACCGGTGTGTGGGCGGTGCTGTACTGCGGGCAGGCGGCCTGGCCTCATCTGCGCGCCGCCGGATCGCGGGGTCGGTTCGTGCTGGTCACGTCGCCGTCGGGCATCGAGGGCAGCGTCAACATCCCGCTCTACTCGGCCGTGAAGGCGGCCGAGCGGGGTATCGCCAAGAGCCTCGCGCGCGAGTGGGGGCCATCGGGTGTGACCGTGAACTGTCTCGCGCCGGTCGCGGCCAGTCCGGCACTGGCCGGTGCGTTCGCCGGCAATCCTGGGCTGCGCGCCGCCATCGAGGCACGCACTCCGCTCGGACGGGTGGGCGATCCCGTCCACGACGTCGGCACCGTTGCGGCGTTCCTGGCCGGCGACGACTCCGGCTATGTGACCGGTCAGACCATCGTGTGCGACGGTGGATCGTTCGTCGGTCTCTGAACCCCGTTCCGTCATTCATCGTGAAGGAGAAGCAATGATCCGTCTCATCAGTTTCCTCAAGCGCAAGCCGGGGTCGACCCACGCCGAGTTCCTCGAGCACTGGCGCGATGTGCACGCTCCCCTCATCGCCAACAGCTCGGCCGCCCGCTACGTGCGCCGCTACGAGCAGCACCCCGCCGCGTGGCCCGAAGACGGGGGCTCCGAACCCAGCTGGGACGGTGTGACCATCCAGGAGTTCGGCTCGACCGCCGACTTCTGGGCGCATGTGCAGGAGCCGGACTTCCCCGAGATGCAAGCCGACATCGAGCGGTTCATCGACACCAGTGACCTCCCCTGGTTGCTCGTCGACGATGCCAACGTGGTGATCGACGGGAGCAGCACCGGTGACGGCGCTCGCGACCCCGAGATCTGACGCCTCGTCAGAATCGGCTACGGTGCATCGCATGGCATCTCCGATCGAGCTGGGAACGCTGCTCTACACGATGGTCGAACCTCATCGAGGGCACGAGGTCGAGTACAACCGCTGGTACGAGGACGACCACTTCTACGCCGGCTGCATGATCGGGGCCCACCAGTTCGCCGGTGACCGTTTCGTGGCCACCCGCCGCCTGAAGGATCTCCGGTATCCGACGGTGTCCCCCATGACGCCCGACCCCTCGATCGGCAGCTACCTGGCGATGTACTGGGTGCTGAAGGGCGCCCATGAGCAGTGGAACCGGTGGGCGGTCGACCAGGTCAAGGACCTCCATGCCAGCGGTCGGATGTTCCTCGAACGCGATCACATCCACACGGTGCTGTACGACCATCAGTGGTCGCTGCAGCGCGACGAAGGTGGAACCTCGATCGAGCAGGCCCTCGACCGGCCGTACGTCGGACTGGTCGTGAACGTCGGTGAGGTGGCCGAGGGTCACAGTCTCGACGAGGTCGAGGCCTGGACGCGCAACGAGTGGGCGCCGGCCGCCTTCGACGCCGCATGGGGTCCCGACCTCATCGGGTCGAGCGTGCCGATGCCGTTGCTCGACGACGCCCCACCCGACGTACCGCGCGTGGAGAACGCCGAGCGTCGGTTCCTGCAGCTCCACTTCCTGACCCATGATCCCGCCGACGGGTGGGACGACGGCTATGCGCAGTTCGGCGAGCGCCTCGGTGCCAGCGGCGTGGCGACCCACCTGTGGACAGCGCCGTTCATCCAGACGGTGTTCGGCACCGACACCTACACCGACGAGCTCTGGTGAGCAGCGACATGAACGATGGATCGCCGATGATCACCGGCAAGAGGATCCTCGTCACCGGGGTGACCGGTTGGGTGGCGGGGCCCCTCGCCACGTCGTTGGTCGGCAACGGCAACGAGGTGTTCGGTGCGGCCAGGTTCCGTGATCCGTCCTCGCGCCAGCCGCTCGAGTCCGCCGGCGTGCAGACGGTGTCGGTCGATCTCGGGCACGGTCACTACGACGAGGTCCCGAGCGACCTCGACCTCGTGCTCCACTTCGCAGTGGCCAAGGCCGACAACTTCGACCATGCGTTCGCAGTGAACGCCGATGGCAGCGCCGATCTGATGGAGATCGCGGCCGCGCGCAGCGATCGGTTCCAGGCCTTCTTCCACTGCTCGTCCACCGCCGTCTACGCGCCGCAGGGCCGCGAACCCCGCACCGAGACCGATCTGCTGGGCGACAGTCACCGGCCGATGCCGGGGATGCCGACCTATTCGATCTCGAAGATCGCTGCCGAGGTGCTCGTCAGGTACCAGGCCAAGCGGCTCGGTGTGCCCACGGTGATCGCCCGCCTCAACGTGCCCTACGGTGACACCTACGGCTGGCCCCTGTTCCACTTGATGATGATGGAGCGCGACATTCCGGTTCCGGTGCACGTCGACCAGCCGACGAGCTACACGCCGATACATGCCGACGACATCGCAGCGAGCATTCCGTACCTGTTGACGCTGGCGTCGACGCCGGCGACCATCGTCAACTGGGGCGGCGACGAGATCACCTCGGTCGAGGAGTGGTGCGGCCACCTGGGGGATCTCACCGGTCTCACCGCGACGCTGGCACCCACCGAGGCCACCATCCCGGCGATCGTTCCCGATCTCACCAAACTCCACGGCACGGGGTTCCGGTCGTCGGTCGGGTGGCGCGACGGATTCCGCCGCATGGTGGAGACCTCACGTCCCGACCTGCTGAAGAGCTGAGCCGGTTCAGCGGATGTAGGCGAGCTGTTCGATTCGCCGCGAGATCCGCCACCCGTCGGGTGTGCGGGTGAGCACGTCGTCGTACCAGCCGCAGGCCTCGAGGAAGGTCGGCGTGTCGCCACCCAGTTTCATCACCATCTTGTAGATCGAGCGCGCGGTGGCACGGCTGTGGCCGTCGAAGCTGACGACCACGTTGCCGCCGTGGCCGATGACCACGTCGAAGCCGGCCATCGTGGGGCCGATCCACTCGACGGCCTCGTCGATGCCGCACACCGGTCCGCCCGCTGTGGAGTAGTCGAGATGGGCGTCGTCGGTGAACAACGAGCGCCAGGTGGTCCAGTCGCGGTCGGTGAGCGCCCAGGTGTACGCCGCCAGCAACTCGTGGATCTCGAGCCGGTCGGCGGCGATGCGTTGCCGGGCGTCGGACGAACCGGTGTCGCTCATAGCGGCAGCAGGGCGCTTCCGGGGATGACCTCGACCCTGATGAGGTCCTCGGGTAGAGGGAACTCGAAGTCGGGATACTTGCGCCGGGCGGTGTCGCGGAAGTGGGTGGTGGAGTGCACCGGGTCGGTGTCGTACTCGGGGATCACCTTGTTCCCGAACAGTTCGATGCACTCGATGATCTCCTCGTGCTCGAACCCCTCGTTGGGCAGGCCGAACACCAGCTGGTCGCAACCCACGTCCTGGTAGCGGGCGATCTGCTCGTTCACCTCCTCCGGGGTGCCGCACAGCAGGTAGCCGGCCTCGATCAGCCAGTCGAGGGTGGCATCGTCGGTCACGCTGATCGGCGGTTCGGGCCACCTCGGTGTTCCCTCGCGGTGAGGCATGGTGTCGTGGTACAGGCACACCATCGAGTACAGGTAGCCACGTCCGGCGCTCTTGGCGATGTCGCGGGCCCGCTCGCGATCCTCCAGGCAGATCACGGCGTTGGTCATCATCACGTTGTTGTTCTGGTACTGGCCGATGATCTCGGTGGGGTGCTCGGCGGCTTCCTTGTAGGCCTCGATCCGGCCCTTGAGGCCGTGGATCGGCTCGAAGTTGAAGGCGATCGCGCCGATGCCGAGCGAGCCGGCCTCGCCGAAGGTGGCCGGGTTCCCACACGCCACCCAGATCGGTGGGTGTCCCGCCATGTACGGCTTGGGGAGGATGTTGTGCGGTGTGGGCACGCTGAAGTGCTCGCCCTCGAAGGTGTAGTCCTTCTGTTCCCACATGCGCGGGATCTGGCGGATGACCTCGCTCCACATCGACTTGGTCTCACCGGTGGTGAGCCCGTTGAACGAAGCCACCTCGTGGCTGCCGGCGCCCCTGCCCGTGCCGAACTCGAAGCGACCCTCGCAGATGTGGTCGAGCATGGCGGCCCGCTCGGCGATGCGTACCGGATGCTCTTTCACCGTGGGCAGGCTCGTGATGCCGGTGGAGAGATGGATGCGCGAGGTCTGTGCCGCCACGTAGCCCATGACCACCTCGGGCGCCGACATGTGGCTGTACTCGGCCAGCGCGTGGTGCTCACCGAACCAGGCGTACTTCCAGTTGAACTTGTCGGCGTGGATGGCGTACTGCGCCTCGCGCATGAGCGCCGTGTGCTCGCTGGCCGGATCGTGTGCTGCCGGACCCGGGATGTACCCGTTCAAGAAGATGCCGAATTCCACGTTGATTCCCCCGGGTTCGGGTGCGGGCCCCGGAACGAGACCTCGTCGAGGTAGTAATGTATCGCATTAGAACGCAGTCGGTCAACGCTCACCTGTAGCCCTGCATCACGTGCTCGACCCACCAGGTGGGAGCCGCTCCCATCAACTGGCCGATGTCGACGTAGTCCCACCATCGGTCGACGGCGCCGTGTCGCACCTCCATCACCGAGCAGAAGCGCACGTCTGCGTGCTCACCGGTGTGCCAGAACCACTCCTCACGATGCTCGGTGACCACGACGTCGCCCTGGGCGATGATGGGTCCGTCGTGGAGCACGTATCGCTCCAGTGGCTCGAGCCCGAGGCGGAGCCGGGCGGCAGTCTCCTCGGGCCCGATGGCGCCAGTGTCGGAACCCACCAGCGGGACGTCGTTGTAGTTGCCCTGCTCGCTCATGAAGGCCCCGACGGCATCGAAGTCGCGCCGGGCGAGGGCCGCCCAGAAACGCCTGACCAGTTCCACGTTCTCGCTCTCGCTCATCACTGCACGGTAGTGCACGTCAGACGGTGTCTGACGCGGCGTCAGATGCTCGCGACCTGTCGGCTACGGTGGGCGCGTGCTCCGCCGTTCGCTGCTCGACCGTGACCTGTACCGCGATGACCCGCATCCGTTCTTCACCTGGTTGCGGGCGAACGAGCCGGTGTACTGCGATCCCGAAGGGATGTGGGCGATCACCCGGCATGCCGACATCCGGGCGGCCGAGCGTCAACCCAGCCTGTTCTCGAACGCCTCGGGATCACGTCCGAACACCGATCCGCAACCGTCGATGATCGATTCCGACGATCCCTCCCACGCCGCCCAACGGCGTGTCGTGGCCCAGGGGTTCACGCATCGCCAGATGGCGGCCCACGAGAGCCACGTCCGTGACGTGGCCACGCGCCTGGTCGACGCCGTCGTCGAGCGGGGTTCCTGTGACGTGGTCACCGACATCGCCAAGCCGCTCCCGATGACGCTCATCGGTGAGATGCTGGGCGCCGACGCCGCCGACCACGACCGGCTCCAGCACTGGAGCGATCAGATGATCACCGGCGCCGACAGGCCCGAACACGTCACCGACGACGTCGTGAACGCAGCGTTCGAGTACTACGCCTACATCTCCGAGGTGATCGCCGATCGTCGTGCGAATCCTCGCGACGACCTGGTCAGCATGCTGGTGGCTGCCGAGGCCGAGGGCACCTTGGACGACGAGCAGGTGGTCGGGAACTCACTGCTGCTGCTCGTCGGTGGCAACGAGACCACCAGGAACGTGATCACCGGTGGCCTGCACGCCCTGGTCACCCATCCAGCGCAGCTCGAGGCGGCGCGTGACTCGCTCGACGATCTCTCCGGGGTGGTCGAGGAGTGCCTGCGATGGGTGACGCCGCTCGTCAACATGAACCGCCGCACCACCGCCGATGTCGAGGTCGGGGGCGTCACGATCCCCGCTGACTCCCAGGTGCTGATGTGCTATGTGTCGGCCAACCGCGACGAAGACGTCTTCGACGATCCGTTCACCTTCGACGTGGGCCGCGAGTCCAACCAGCACCTGGCGTTCGGCTTCGGGCCTCATCTCTGTCTCGGTGCGCAACTGGCCCGTCTCGAGTTGACGGTGATCTTCGGCGAGGTCCTGTCACGCCTCGACGATCTGCGGCTCGCCGATGCGACGTGGTCACCCACCTACAGCCACTCGTCGTTCGTGCGTGGTCTCCAGTCGCTCCCCGTGCGGTTCGCGCCGGGCTGAGGCGATGCGTCGAGCGCACCGACTGCCATCTGCACGAGGTTGCCCACGAAGTCGTCCGTCGGCAGCGTCGGAGGTCGATCGCTGTCGACCTGGCGGGCCCGTGAGCCCAGCGCTTCGCTGACCAGTTCGAGGAACCGGGTGATCCGCTCGCGGCGCAGGCCCGGTGTGAGCCCGTCGGGCAGCTCGTTCTCGATCAGACGGAAGGCGCGCAGGGCCTGCGGGGGAGTGGCCCGCTCGCTCTCGTCCCACCGGTCGAACAGATCGGTGAGTTGGCTGATGATCGCCAGGAACTCGCGACCCTCCGGCTCGTCGAGCAGTACCGCCAGCGGCAGGACCACGGCCTCGACCAGGTCGACCAGCGCGGGGTGGTCCCCCAGCGCTTCGAGCATGACTGCTCGCTGCTCTTCGATCCGCGAGTTGTGCAGGTCGATGATGGCGGCCACGAGACCGTCTCGTCCACCGAAGTGGTAGTGCAGCGCCGACGGGTTCCGCTGACCGGCGGCGACCACCACCTGGCGCAACGACGTCGCGAACATGCCCTGTCGGGCGAACAGGTGGCGTCCGGAGGTGATCAGTTGTTCGCGGGTCAGCGCCCCGTCGCGGGGCATCAGGGAGTCGGCGTTCGCATGGTGGGTCCGTTCGACGGGCCATACTAATTCACGCATCGGTTTCCTCGGAGTGGGTCCGAGGGCAGGAGGGGAGCACACACATGGCATCGATCGTCCGCGACGGTGAGTGGATCTACGGGATGCAGTTGCCGGTGCAGACGCTCACGCGCACGTTGGTCGATCCGTGGGAGGACGACGCCTCGGTGGCCGATCTGGTGACGGTCGCCCGCCACGCCGAGGCCACCGGGCATTCCTTCGTGGGGGTGTGCGACCACGTTGCCGTGCCCGACGACGACTACGCCGCCCGCATGTCGACCACCTGGTACGACACCGTCGCCACGCTCGGGTTCCTGGCGGCTCACACCACCGCCGTCCGGCTGCTGTCGGTGGTGTACGTGGCGGCCTACCGCCATCCGCTCCAGACCGCCAAGGCCTTCGGGACGCTCGATCACCTCTCGGGTGGACGGGCGATCCTGGGTGTCGGCGCCGGGCACGTGAAGGGCGAGTTCGATGCCCTCGGCATCGACTACCACCAGCGTGGCGCGATCCTCGACGAGGTGCTCGACGCGGTGCGAGGTGCCTTCGACGCGCCGTACGTGTCGTTCGACGGCGAGCGGTTCGCGTACGACCGCGTCGGCGTCGGACCGGCGCCGGTGTCGGGCGACCTGCCGGTCTGGGTCGGGGGCATGGGTGCCGCGTCGTGGCGCCGCGCCGGCCGGATCGGCGACGGCTACATCCCCATGGCGAACCCGCTCACGCAGTACCCCGAGATCATCGACACCATCAGGGCATCGGCCCAGGAGTTCGGTCGCGACGAGGCCGGCTTCGACATCGGGTACATGCCCGGCTGGGCCTACCTCACCGGGCCGGCCCCCGACGATCTGCCCCCGACGGCCATCGTCGGGGCCGACGCCCTGGCGTCCGACATCCGGTCGGCCCGGGAGGCGGGTGCCAACGTCATGCACGTCAGGGTCCGCGGCCGTACCTTGCCCGAGTACCTCGACCAGCTCGACGCATTCGCAGAGGAGGTCGTGCCCCTCGTCGACTCGTGAGACTGCGAGCTGTCCGACTCGACCGCTGATCGGGACCAGGCCGCCACTCATGGAGGTTTCTCACGTTTCGTAGTGGACTTTCTCCGCACAGCGTCAAGTTCAGACGCTGTGCGTGCAGAAACTTTCACCACGAGTGTGATTCTTTGCTACCGTGTCGCGATGCGGGAGTACGAGAGCAACGACACCCTGACCGTGTCATCCGTTCGGCGGGCGTCCCGTCCGTCCCCCGGTCGCAGAGGGGCGTCGACGCCATTCCGTCCGCCCATCGGCCGCCCGGTGGTCGACCGTCCCCCTCCGGCCGCCATGTCGCCCGACACGGGGTCGATCCTGGAGCAACATCGCTCCGCACCGCCGACCATCATCACCCACGAGAC
>REDU01000103.1 GCA_007693335.1 Ilumatobacter sp.
GGGCCTCGAACTCGTAGACCCAGGTCTCACCCGGCTGGATCTGCGGCTGGGTGTAAGGGGGCACGCCGTCCTGGGCGTTGACGATGTCGACGCCGTGCCAGTGGATCGAGGTGCCGACGGGCAGCTGGTTGTCGAGCACGAACCGGGCCTTGTCGCCGAGCTCGAGGTGGATGTGCGGTCCGGGGACCGTGCCGTTGTAGGTCCAGGCCTGGACGATCTGGCCGGGCTCGACCTCCCAGTCGACGATCTCGGCGGTGAGGTTGAACTCCTTGGTGCCGTCGGCGAGGATCGTCGGCTCGAGCAGCTGACCGCCGAACTCCGACTTCTCCTCCTCGACGAAGCGCCACGCCACGTCGTCCATCGACGCTTCCATGGCCGCCCAGTTCTCGAAGCCGTGGAAGTGGTCGTACCCGTTGGCCGTGCCGGTCAGCGGTCCGGGCACGGCACCGATCAGGATGTGCAGTTCGCCCACCATGCCCGCCTGGGCGTGGCCGGGGATGTCACAGTCGAAGTCGTAGACACCGACGTCGAGCACACCCAGGTCGACCAGCTCGCTCTGGCCGGGCTGCAGGTCGCTCGTGCCCGTGCCGAGGATCTTCAGGTTGTGCACCTGGCTGTCGGTGTTGGTCACGTTGAGTTGCACCCGACCCGGCGGGGCCATGATGTGTGGCGGGTTGAAGCGCATCGACCCGAGGTCGATGTCGATCACCGACACGTCAGCGCTCTCGCCCGATCCTCCGGCGCCCGCCGCTGACTCGCTGGTCCCCCCGGTCTGAGCCACGGCGAAGATGCCGAGGAAGAGGGCGGCGAGGGCGGCGCCGAACGCCGCCCACCCGATGAACGTCCGGTCGTCTCGTGAACTCATGGGCGCGAGTGTCGCCGGACGAGCGGAGCGTCAGCAGTGGCCGTGGTCGTGACGAATTGGGACCAAAGTCCCATCGTTCCGGCTGGCGGAGGTGCTACGCCGTCAGGCGAACGGGACGGTCCACATCAGCACGGCGCCGCCACCAGCACCCGAGGTGAGCGCGCACGATCCACCGAGTGAGGCGGCCCGCGACCGCAGATTGGCCAGACCGTGGCCGCCCCGGTAGGCCTGTGCGAGGTTCGCAGGTGGGCCGACGCCGTTGTCGGTCACGCGCATCGTGAGGTGCTGCCCCTGCAGCTCCACCAGCACATCGGTCTGGCTGGCAGCGGCGTGACGGGCGACGTTGCCGAGGGCCTCGCGCATCGACGCCACCATCTCGGTGCGGATCTCGTGGGTGATCACACTCTCGACCGGGCCCTCGAGCCGCAGGGCCGGTGTGAAGCCCAGCACACGGTTGGCCTGGGCCATGACGTCGGCCAACTCCTGACCGAGCGACCCATCGCTCGCCGCTGAGCCCGTCCCGCTCGTACCGAGGGTGAACACGATGGTGCGGACCTCGGAGATGATGCGGTCGACATCGTCGACGATCGACTCCAGCTTCGAGGTGAGCTCGTTCTCGGCACCGGCCGCCACCGCCACGGCCTGCACCGACAGGCCCGTGCCGTAGAGGTGCTGGAGCACCACGTCGTGCAGGTCGCGACCGATGCGGGCCCGCTCCGACGCGAGCGTGAGCTGCTCGTTCGCCGCTGCCAGCCGGCGCTGGCTCTCGATGCGCTCGGTCACGTCGCGTACCGCGGCGATCACGTACCGCTGACCGTCGTGTTCGAGTGGACTCAGCGAGATCTCGACCGGCACGAGCGATCCATCGCGCCGCAGCAGCATCAGCTCGAGCCCGGAGCCCATGGATCGTTGGGACGGCGCCGCGGCGAACGACCGTCGGTGTTCTCGATGTGCCGGCCGCAGCGACTCGGGCACCAACTCGTCGACCGAGCGGCCCACGAAGTCCTCCGCGGGTCGTCCGGCCAGTCTGGCGATCGAGGCATTGGCGAAGTGGATCACGCCGTCGGTGTCGACGAGCAACACTCCGTCCGGGGAGCGGTCGACCGCGTGGATCAACAGTGCGGAGTCCAGCGTCGGATTCACGACCCGGACCGTAGTGGTCCCGACCGGTCCACGAGGAACGTGACATTGGTCCCTGTGTGGTCGCTCCAGGATGTGGTCGACTGTCTCCCGTGAGCGACCGACCCATCACCGTGTTCTTGATGGACGACCATGAGGTCGTGCGTCAGGGCGTCCGCTCCCTCCTCGAGGCGTCCGGTCAGATCGAGGTGGTGGGCGAAGCGTCCACCGCCGCTGAGGCGCTGGCGCGGATCCCGGCCGTACAGCCCGATGTCGCGGTGCTCGACGTGCGGGTACCCGACGGCAACGGCATCGAGGTCTGCCGCGAGGTCCGCAGCCAGGTGGGGACCTCCTGCTTGATGCTCACCTCGTACTCCGACGACGAGGCGCTGTTCGAGGCGATCATGGCCGGCGCGGCGGGGTACGTCCTGAAGCAGGTGCGCGGCAGCGAGCTCGTCTCGGCGGTCCTCCGGGTCGGCGCCGGCGAATCCCTGCTCGACCCCGCCATCACGGGCAAGGTGCTCGCGCGGCTGCGGGCGCCCTCGGCCACCGACGAGCGGCTCGCCCGCCTGAGCGACCAGGAACGACGGATCCTCGCCCTCATCGCCGAGGGGATGACCAACCGGCAGATCGCCGGTGAGATGTTCCTGGCCGAGAAGACGGTCAAGAACTACGTGTCGAACCTGCTCGCGAAGCTCGGCATGGAGCGACGCACCGAGGCCGCGGTGTTCGCCACCAAGCTGGAGCTGAGCGGCCAGCACATCGAGAACGACTGAGTCCGGAGCCCGCCCGGGCCCGCTACCGTCGGGCGCCGTGGCACCACCTGCCTTCCCTCCTGCCCACCCCCCGGCCTACATCGCGTTCGAGGGTCCCGAAGGCTGCGGCAAGAGCACCCAGGCACGGCTGCTGGCCGAGACGATCGGCGCGGTGCTCACCCGGGAGACCGGCGGCACCCCCATCGGTGCCCGACTCCGCGACATCCTCCACGATGTGACCGTGATCGATCTCGACACCCGGGCCGAGGCGCTGATGATCGCAGCCGATCGGGCCCAGCACATGGCCACCGTGGTGCGCCCGGCGCTCGACGCCGGTCGTCACGTCGTGTCCGACCGCAGCGTGTTCTCGACCCTCGCCTACCAGGGGTACGGTCGCCAGCTGTCGCTCGAGGAGGTGCGCAGCGTGAACGACTGGGCACTGCGCGGCACCTGGCCGTCGCTGGTCGTGCTCCTGGACGTCCCGGCAGACGTGATCGCACGTCGCATGGCCTCGCGTGATCTCGATCGCTTCGAGCGTGAGGGGAACGGGTTCCACGAACGCGTGACCGCCGGATTCCACGACATGGCCCGTCACGACCGCAGTCGGTGGGAGGTCGTGGATGCCATGGCGCCCATCGACGAGGTGGCCGCTGCGGTACGTGCGATCGTCGAGGATCGACTCGGTCTGTGAGCGCCGCGGGAGCAGGAGACGTCGGCGTGAGCAGTGTCTGGGACGACGTCGTGGGCCAGTCACCCACGGTCGACCTGCTGCGTCGTGCCGCCGCCGATCCGCTGCACGCCTACCTGTTCGTGGGGCCCCACGGTGCCACCAAACGTCAGGCCGCCAGGGCGTTCGCAGCGATGCTCATCAGCGGCAGCGACGATCCGACCACCCGCGATGCGCGCCTGGTGCTCAACGGTGAGCACCCCGACGTCCACGAAGTGGAACGCGAAGGGTCGGCCATTCTGATGCCAGCGGCACGCGAGATCGTCCGGCTGTCGTCGCTCGCCCCCAACGAGAGCGACCGCAAGGTCATGGTGCTGCACGAGTTCCATCTGCTGTCGCCGGCTGCCGCCGCCGTGCTGCTCAAGACCGTCGAGGAACCGCCGCCGTCCACGGTGTTCCTGATCCTGGCCGACCACCTGCCGCCCGAGCTGGTGACCATCGCGTCACGCTGCGCCCGGGTGCTGTTCCACTCGATCACCGATGAGATGGTGGCCGACCGCCTGGTGGGCGAAGGGGTCGATCCCGAGACCGCCCACGAAGCCGCACGATCGGCCAACGGCGACCTCGAACGAGCTCGCCTCCTGGCCGGCGATCCCGAGCTCGTGGTGCGGCGACGGGCGTTCGCGACCGTGCCCGAGCACCTCGACGGCAACGGTGCCACCGTGATGCGTCTGGTCGACGAGCTCATCGAGCTGATCGACCGGGCGGCGGAGCCACTGGTGGAGCGCCAGACCGCGGAAGCTGTGATCCTCCAGGAGCGCATCGAACGCTTCGGCGAGCGCGGCAGCGGCAAGAAGGCGCTCGAGGAACGCCACAAGCGCGAGCTCCGTCGCCATCGGGCCGACGAGCTGCGGCTGGGACTCGCGGAGCTGGCCGGGACGTACCGGGACGCGCTGGTGGCCGAGCGGGTCGAACGCCCCGAGGCGGCCGCCGAGGCCGTGCACCATCTCCACGAGGCCATCGCCGCGATCGACCGGAACCCGAACGAGGCGCTGCTGCTCCAGGCACTGCTCTGGTCGCTGCCGGTGCTGTCCCGATAGGCTCCACGCCGCTCCCCGCCCGGATAGCTCAGGGGTAGAGCAACGCACTCGTAATGCGTAGGTCGTGGGTTCAATTCCCACTCCGGGCTCCACGAAGTACCTGGTAAATCGGAATTTTTTCTCTTGACGGACAGCCGGCTGTCGCCGGCGTCGAGCAAGGGCAGCTCCGGATCGTTCATCGCGCCCATGGTGGCCGAACGAGACGGTGAGACGGGCTGGGTCCTCTCCGGCAGACCGACTTCGTTACGCAAGGCGCGCAGGGCAGTTGCCACTTCGTCATGTGGGTGCAGGATGATGAACACGTTCACGCTGTCCTGGTGAGGTGCCACCTCTCCCGGCGCCTCACCAGCAGCGGTCCACGTCACGGGCTCGGAACCGAACTGCGGGAGGCGTCGCCACGGCATCCCGTACCGTGCCGCCGATCGACGTAGCGGGACCGCCCCCGATCGCCGGGCGACGACGCGACGTCGACGGGGATTCACCGTGATCGGAGCGAAAAGCGGCCCGGGGTTTCCAGGTACGGGTTCCGGGGAATTTCCACCGGGTGTTCGTGTTCGATCCGGATCTGTCGGCAGCGGTCGGCCCGCGGGTACGTAAGTCACCCCTGTTCGATTGCACGGTCCGCGCCGGGCTGAGTGCGGTGTCGACGTACAACCACATGTGGTTGCCGATGAGCTACGGGGATCTCGACGCCGAGTACGAGCGTCTCACGACACGGGTGTCGATGTGGGACGTCTGCGCGCAACGTCATGTCAGCGTCGCGGGTGCTGACGCCGATCGACTCACCCAGCTCGTCACCGCCGTCGACGTCAGCGACACTCCGCCCGGTCAGGCGATCTACGCGCCGATGGTCGACGGCGACGGAACACTGATCAACGACCCGGTGCTGCTGCACTGGCTCGATCGCACATGGCGGTTCTCGATTGCCGACGCCGATGTCGGACTGTGGCTCGCTGGAGTCGCTCATGGGCGCGAGCTCGACATCACCGTTCGTGAGCTCGACACCGTCACGATCGCAATCCAGGGACCGAACGCGCACGACGTCACTGCTGCGCTCGGCCTGGAGTGGACAGCCGGACTCGACCGTTTCCGGCTCCGACGGGCCACGATCGCCGCGCCCGACCGGGGCCGGATCGACGTCGTGGTGTCGCGTTCGGGATGGAGCAGCCAGGACGGTGTGGAGATCTTCTGCGACCAGGCCGACGTGGCCGAGTCGCTCTGGCAGGCAATTGCGGCAGCCGGGGAACCGTTCGGCATCGGCCCCGGCGCGCCCAACGCCACGGAGCGCATCGAGAACACCTTCTTGTCCTACGGCACTGACACCGGCTACGACGCGAACCCCCTCGAGCTGGGGATGACCGACACGATCGACCTCGACGGACCGGATTTCATCGGGCGCGACGCCTTGCGGCGCATTTCCGCCGACGGGCCGGGTCGGCAGCTGATCGGTTGCGTCATCGCCGGCGATGACATCGACACACTGCCCCATCCGGTGCCGTTGTCGATCGACGGCACCGACGTCGGTCGCTTGCGTGCCGGCACCCACTCTCCCCGGTTCCGACGAAACATCGGGCTGGCGCTGATCGACGCTCGCTGCTCTCCCGGTGACATCGGCATCGTGGTCCTGCCCGCCGGACACGGCGAGCGGTCGGTGCGACTCGTCGATCTGCCGTTCGATCGATCGCTTTCGGGCTGAGCGGCCGAGGACGATGTGACCGCGACCCCGTTCAGCTGCCCCAAGCGCATGGTCTACGGACCGTGCGGAGGGGTCCGCCCGAACCACGACTGCGAGGCAGCCCCCGAGCCGTGCCCATTTGCCGACTCGGTCGTCGTGCCACCGCCCGGCGAGGTCGTCCATCGACCCAGACCTCTCGATCTCGGCACGGCCATCATCGATCTGGTGCTTCCTCCGGCCGACGACGAACTGGACGCGATCGTCGACATCTATCGCTCGCTCGGCGCCGTCGCCCTCGTCGGCGAACACCTCGACGACCCACGACCACACATCCCACACGTCAATGCCGAACGTCTCGCGGTACTCGCACAGCCCGCCATCCTCACCGTCACCGGCCGGTGGCGCTCGACCGACGAACATGCCGACGAGGTGGGCCGACTGGTCGACGCGGGCGTTGTCGCCGTCCACTGCGTGACCGGCGATCATCCCGCTGTGCGGTTCGGACCCCACGCAACTGCTCCGTTCACCCTCGACGGCACCCGTCTCGCCGGGATCGCACGGGCGGCCGGTGCGAACGTCTCGGTTGGTGAGAGCCCGGCGGCGCCGCCGACCGCGGACCGCCCGGCCCGACTCGCAGCAAAAGAACGCGCAGGAGCCGATCTCGCGATCCTCAACCATGCCGGCACGACCGGCGACCTGATCGCGTTCGCGGATCGTGTCTCCGCAACCGGCGCGACACTCTCACTCGTCGCCCCCGTGCCGGTCGTGACCGACGAACGCTCCGCGAAGTCGTTGGCCGCCTTTCCCGGCCTCGTGCTCGACGACGGACTCGTCGACCGAGTGCTCGGCTCGGCCACGCCCCGGGCCACCGGGATCGCCGCTGCCGTCGAGATGGGTCGCACACTGCTGGACAGCGGGCGCTTCGCAGCCGTCAATCTCTCCGGATTCGCGCACGGCCTCACGGCCGTGCAGAGCGCCGAAGTCATGGCATCCATTGCAGGTGATCTGGAGTGATCGGCGACGCCCGCCGCCAACGGCGTCGACGGCTGGCTCGGTGCGCCGACCGGAGCGTCCTGGTCGTCAATCTGATCGGCTCTGATCGTGGCCACCGGTGATCGTGCTGTGCCGTAGTGGGTCGGTCTGGCCGTCTGCTCGGTGCCGCAGAGATGCGCTGGACGCGCGTCAGCACTCTACGTATAGTTAGACGTATGCCTCGCGTTCAGGTCTACCTGCCCGACGATCTCCACGAACAACTGAAGCAACGCGGCCTTCCGGCTTCGGAGCTCCTGCAGGTCGCACTTCGTGCCGAGCTGGAACGCCAGGATGCGCTCGCTGAAACAGACCGATACCTCGAAGAACTCGCCGCCGAGGTCGGCGAGCCCAGCCTGCGGCAACAGGCCACTGCGGATGTCATCGCACGACGCGTCCGGGACCGGTCGCTCGACCGAGTCGGTTGACCCGTGCTGGTGCTCGACAGCGGCGGCGTGTCGCGTCTGTCGGCACGTACCAAGACAGCCCTGTCGTTCATCGGGGCATTCAAGGCACAGGGACTGTGGCCGCCGGTCGTGCCGACGATGGTTCTCGTTGAATCCCTACATGGCGATCCGCGGCGAGACGCGAACACCCACCGATTCCTGAAGATGTGCATCATCGAGCCGTCGGTCAGCGAGTCGACAGCACGGCGAGCAGCCGAGCTGAGGCGGCGCGCCCGAGCCGGATCTGCTGTCGACGCGCTCGTCGTTGCGATCGCCGAGCCGGGTGGAACCGTGCTCGCCGGTGACCGAGCCGACATCGAGGCCCTTGCGGCACACGCAAACAGAGTTGCGGTAGAGGTCGTTTGATCGCCGGCGACAAGTGTCGACGGCCGCCGAGATACCGCTCGGTGTCGGCGTCCGTAATCATTCGGGGGCGTCTCTGACAGGCGTTCGTGCGCCCGAATCGGCACGTGGCGTGCGGAATCGGGTGCGCAAGCGCCTCGCGTGATCTCGATCCTCGATCAGCCGGTTCTCAGCGCTCGAGCAGGTGATCCGCCGACAGCGCCTCCCGAGATCCCACCGAGATCGTCGGATCGCATGTGGGTTCGATCGCACCAACATTCGTGGCACCGGCTCGTCGGGCTGGCTGCCTGACACACTGTCGGATTCATGGACTTCGCGCTCTCCACCGTCGTGTTCGTCGGTGACTGCGAAGCGCGCGCCGGACGGTTCTGGGAGCAGGGCGTCAATTCGTGGTCGTCGCTGTCGTACGTGATCGCCGGTGCGCTGCTGACCTGGGCCGTCGCGCGCGACCGGTTGCCGTTGAGCGCCCTCGTCTTCGCGGCGGCCGTGGCGCTCGAGGGATTCGGCAGCGTGCTGTTCCACGGCACACCCAGCGACGTGTCGCACGCGATCCACGACGTCGCCCTGTTCGCCATCGGTGGGTACATGGTCGGGTGGCACTTCGGACGGATCCGGAGGCGATCCGGGGGCGCGACCGACCACTGGGCGGTCGCGGGCGTGGGGATCGGGCTCGTGGTCGGCAGCAGCATCTGGCTGGTCGAACGGGGCAGCACCAACGCGATCGTGGGCACCACCATCGCGCTGATCGTGCTGGCCGATCTGGTGGCCCGGCGTCGCGGCCTGACACCGGTCGCCAACCTGTCGCTGTTCGCTCTCGGCACGGTTGCGGTCGCGAGCTGGTGGCTCGGACGCTCGGAGAGCCCGTTCTGCGACCCCGAGTCGCCGCTGCAGTTCCACGCCGTCTGGCACGTCCTCTCAGCGGTCCTGCTGTTGGCGTGGGCCGACCGGGCGTTCACGGTCGAAGGCACCGGGCGGCCACTGCGGATGTTCCGACGGTCGATCGACCGGGCGCTCGGCCTGTTCGCCTGGCTCCTGGTGCACGCCTTCCACCGTTCGGTCGAATCGATCGGTACGCGGCGGATCCCACCACGTCGACCGGTGCTCCTCGTGGCGAACCACGCGAACGGTCTGGTCGATCCGGTGATCGTGGCCGCGGTGCTCGGTCGACTCCCACGCTTCTTGGCGAAAGCCGCGCTCTGGAAGATCGTGCCGGCCCGACCGTTCCTCGCGCTGGTGGGCGTGCTGCCGGTCCATCGCGCCGCCGACGGCGACGACGCGTCGAACAACGCCCACACCTTCACCGCGGCGTGGCACGAGCTCGCCCAGGCATCGAAGGTGGCGATCTTCCCCGAGGGCACCACCGGCGACCGCGCCGGTCTCGACCGGATGCGCACGGGTGCGGCCCGCCTCGCGCTCGGTGGACTCGCAGCCGCACCCGATCTGGTGGTGATCCCGATCGGACTCGCGTTCGAGAGCCGGATCGAGACCCGTTCACGCGCGGTGGTGATCGTGGGTACACCGATCGTCGTCGAGCAGTGGTTCGTCCGCTGGCGCGAGGCCGATCCCACCCGCACCGACGCCGACCCGACCGACCTGCCGCACGAGGCCGTGACCGAGCTCACCGACGAGATCCGCCGGTCGCTCGAGGCCGTCTCACCCGAGTTCGCCTCGGTCGACGAACGGGAGCTGCTCAGGGCCGCCGCTCGGGTCGCCACCGTCCACCGGGCCAAACAGCGCGTGGCCTCGTTCGGCGACGTCGAACGCATGGCCCGCCGTCTGGCCGCCACCCCCGCCGACGCTCGCGACGCCGTGTTCGACGCCTACCGCCGATACGCCACGCGGCTCCAGCTACTCGGTCTACGTGACGACGACGTGGTGCCGCGCCGCCTGTCGCGCACCCGTTTCGCCGGGGCGATCCTCGCCCTGTTCTTCTTCGGATCGATCGTCGTGACCGCCACGCTCGTCCATCTCCCGGCCCTCCTGATCGTGCTGCTGGCGACCGGCCTGGTGCGTTCCACCACCACCAAGGGCACGGTGCGCCTACTGGTCGGCACCGCCGCGGGGCTCGCGACCTGGATCATCACCGGCATGGTGGTGTCCGACGGCATGGGGGCCCTGGTGGCCGGCGCCACCACGGCCGCCGGTGGCGCGATCGCGCTGGGCACTTGGTCGACGTTGGTTCGGGCGGCGGCGCAGGTGCGTGGACACGTGCGGGCCCGCGACCGGGCCAGCCTGGTGCCGACGGCACTCGACGACCGTGCGACGCTGCTCACCGCCATCGACCGGGCCCTCGACGCCACCCCTGTTCCCGACGAGCGCGAGCTCGACGCCCCGCTGGTCCACCCCGCGTAGCATGCCGCAGATGTCCCACGACCCGGATCCGGGCCCGGTGACCCCGGACCCGGGTGCCAGCGTCGTGATCCAGGGGGCCGGCCGGCGAGTCGGCCGCATCGTGCTGCGCATCACCCTCGTGGTGCTGGCGATCGTGGCCTCCGCCTTCGTGCTCGGCGCCGCATTCGACGAGCTCGATCCGGCCAGTATCCGGTCGGCGCTCGGCGCGCTGGCCGATGCGGAGATCCTCGCACTGGGCGCGATGTGGGCCGTCTGGCTCGCGTGCCAGGGCCTCCAGACCGCCGCGCTGGTCGACACGTTGCCCGTGCGCCGGGGCGTGCTCGCGTTCCTCGGTCCGACGGCCGTGGCGTCGGTGGTGCCCGGCCCGAGCGATCTGCCCGTGCGCTACCGGATGTTCACGTCGTGGAACTACTCATCGCTCGAAGCCGGGCTCGCGATCAGCGCAGGTGGGATCTTCAGCATCGGCATCAAGCTGGTGCTCCCGGTGCTCGCGGCCATCGGGCTCCTGGCGTTCGGGGCCCCGCTCGACGGCACGATGAGCACGCTGGTGACCGTGGCGATCGTGGTCGGTGCGGGGCTGTTCCTGCTGGCGTTCGTGCTCGGATCCGAACGGCGCACGGGCACCGCCGGCCGCATTCTCCACCCGGTCTGGGCACTCACCGCACGGATGCTCCGCCGTGACGATCCCGATCACCTGTCGGAACGGCTCGTGACCGTGCGCGCCCAGTCGCTCGACATCCTCCGCGGGCGGTGGCTGATGGCCACGTGGGGCACCGTGCTGAGCTCTGCCGCGAACCTGTCACTGTTGCTGATGGCGCTCCGCTTCATGGAGGTGCCCGCCGAGGAGCTCGGTTGGCCCCAGGTGTTCGTGGTGTTCGCGTTGGTCCAGGGGCTCACCGTGGTGCCCCTGACCGCCGGCAACGCCGGCGTGGCCGAGGTCGCCTACATCGGACTGCTGGTCGCGGCGGCAGGCGATCCGTTCGTCAACCAGGTGGCCGCCGGTGTGATCCTGTACCGCGTGCTCACATGGATCCTGATCATCCCGGTCGGGCTCGGAGCGTTGGCCGTCTGGCAGCTCGGGAACCGGCGTTCCTCCGACGGTTCCTCCGACGGGAGCGCTGCCGAGACGCGGTTGTAGCGTGCAACGACCCATGGCGACTCGAAACCCCGACACCCAGCGCGACACGCGGCCCGTGGTCGACCTGCGCGACCCGATCGAAGCCGATCACGCCTACCGGATCTCGTACGCGTGGAGGGAGCTCCGCCGAGGAGCATCCGCGTCGGCACTGCGCGATTACTTCTTCGGCCTGAGCGACGACGCGCTCGAGCCCGGCCAGATGGACACGCTCGACATCTTGCTCACCCGCGACGGCTGGCGCATGAGTGAACTGGCCGACGCGCTGCACATCGACCCGTCCACCGCCACCCGTGCCGTGCAGCGTCTCGTGAACGACGGCCTCGCCGTGCGCCGGCCGTCGGACGACGACGGACGCGTGGTGCTGGTCGAGCCCAGTGCCGAGGGTCGTCGGCGCCACCGCGCCGTGGCCAAGCGACGGGTGATCGCCATGTCGAAGCTGCTCGGCGCCTTCGACGCCGACGAGCGCCGGCTCCTGGCCGATCTCCTGGGCCGGTTCGTGCACGAGCTCGACGTGCTGGTGGACGAACTGACCGTCGACCGGTAGACCGCTGACGATCACACACGGTCGGGTACTAGGGTCGCCGCTCGTGGCCGAACGGGACGACTTCGCCGAACAGGCGATGCAGTACGCACCGCAGCTGTACTCCGCTGCGTTGCGCATGACCCGCAACCAGGCCGACGCCGAGGATCTCGTGCAGGAGACGTACCTGCGTGGATTCCGGAGCTTCCACACCTTCACCGAGGGCACCAACCTGCGGGCCTGGCTGTTCCGGATCCTGACCAACGCCTACATCAACACCTATCGAGCCAAGCAGCGGCGCCCCATCGAGTCGGACCTCGCCGACGTCGAGGAGCTCTACCTCTACAAGCGTCTCGGCTCGATGGAGACGGCGGCGGCGAGCCTGTCGGCCGAGGAGCAGTTCCTCGATCTGTTCACCGACGACGAGGTCAAGACGGCACTCGAGGACCTGCCCGAGAACTTCCGGTTGCCGGTGCTGCTGGCCGATGTGGACGGATTCGCGTACAAGGAGATCGCCGAGATCCTCGACATCCCGGTCGGCACCGTCATGTCACGGCTGCACCGGGGAAGAAAAGCGATGCAACGTGCGTTGTACCACTACGCCGAGGCCCGTGGCATCACCGCCAAGGGTCCCGACACCGGCGACACGTCGCCGTCACCGACCGAACGAACCGGTCGCTGAGACCCAGCGGATTGAGAGCATGGCCGACTGCAACGAGACGATCCGAGAGCTCGACACGTTCCTCGATGGAGAGCTGTCCGACGGGGCGCGATCCCAGATCCGACACCACCTCGACGGCTGCGTCGACTGTCTCCAGGCGTTCGACTTCCACGCCGAGCTGAAGGCCGTGATCTCCCGCAAGTGCAACAACGACGAGATGCCGCCCGGATTGCTGTCGCGCATCGAACAGTGCTTCGACACCGACTTCGACGGCGACGGAGCCGTGGGCGCCTGACCGCGGGAATGGTCGTGTGACGCGGTCGGTCGCTACGCTGATCACATGTTCGCAGCCAACATCTGGCACTGGTGGATCGGCGTGGCGCTCACGGGCGTCGGCGTCCTGGCCGTGCTCGGTCTCGGCGCGACGTACCTGAAGAGCATCACGTCGCAGCGGTACCCACCCGACGCCGGTGACCGGCGGCGAGCCCGCGAGAACGACCTCTGAACGTCGCCGATCTCCTCGATCGCTGTACGTTCCCCCCTCGCGCCACTCCGGTGGCGTGCGCCCTCTCCGGCGGACCCGACTCGACCGCGCTCGTGGCGCTGGCCGTGCGGGCGGGTTGCGAGGTCACGGCGCACCATGTCGACCACCGGCTGCGTCCCGACTCGGGTGACGACGCGCGGGTTGCCCGACACCTGGCGGCGGCGCTCGGGGTCCCCCTCGTCAGCCACACGGTGGAGGTCGGCGCCGGCCCCAACCTCGAGGCACGAGCTCGGGACGTCCGGCGCGCCGTGCTGCCCGGCCAGGTGATGACCGGGCACACCGCCGACGATCAGGCCGAGACCGTGCTGCTTCGCCTGCTCCGCGGCGCCGGCAGCACCGGGCTCTCAGCGATGGAGCCGGGGCACCGGCACCCGATCCTCGGGTTGCGTCGGGCCGAGACCCGGGCCCTCTGCGACCACCTCGGGCTGACCACCGCGATCGATCCCACGAACACCGAACCGCGATTCCTCCGCAATCGGGTGCGGGCGGAGCTGCTCCCACTGCTCGACCGCCTCGCGGGACGCGACATGGTGCCGTTGCTGACCCGCACCGCCGACCTCGCACGTGACGATTCGCAACTGCTCGACGAACTGGCCAGCACGCTCGATCCGACCGACGCCCGCGCCGTCGCGACCGCGCCTCGCCCGCTGGCCCGGCGAGCGGTGCGCCGATGGCTCACCGTCGACGGCTACCCACCCGACGCCGCAACGGTCGATCGGGTGCTGGGCGTGGCCGAGGGCCGTGTCGTGGCCTGCGAGGTGGGTGCCGGACGTCGGGTGGAACGCTCTCGACAACGTTTACGCGTGGTCGAGTGCGCCGGGTAACCTGGACACCGAATGTCGAGCCGTCACCACCTCCGGAACCGATCCTGATGCCCCCGAAACTGCGGGGCAAGTGGGCGCTCGGCATCACCCCGCGTCATTTCACGTGGATCCTCAAGGACAAGCTCGCCATCTGCGAGCGCCCGGGCGGATACGGCGACAACCATCGTCGGGTACGCCGCCAGGAGGAGATCATCTGGATCCGTGAGAACGGCTTCACGGTCGTGGTGTCGATCATCCAGGCGCCCCACAACCTGCACAACTACGACGAGCTGAACATGCCGTACCGGCACCGCCCGTTCAACCCCGAGGAGCTCGAGCCCTGGCTCCGCAGCTTCTACCGCGAGCTCGACGACCTGTTGCGCTCCGGGGCCAAGATCATGGTGCACGGCGAGGAGCTGGGCGACAGGATCGTCGGCATCATGGGCGGCTACATCCGCTGGGCCGATCTCGTCGACGACGACACCAAGGCGATCGCGGTCACCGAACGGCTCACCGGCCGCCAGCTCGACCCGTTCGCCCGCAACATCGTGATGATGGCCCGCAGCCTCCGCTGAGACCGGTCGACCCCTCAGACGCTCGGGATCAGCCCTGCGCACCCACCGAGGCGCGGTCCGACCGAGATGTCATCGGGCAGATCGAGGCGATCGAGCGGGTCGACCGAGTTGGCGACGCGCAGCGGCCCGCTCGGGTAGTACTCGAAGTGGAGGTGGTTGTTGTTCTCGAGATCATCGGTACCGGTGGCGCCGAGATACCCGATCACCTGACCGAATTCGACCTCGTCGCCCTCCTCCAGGTCCTCGGCGAATTCGTCGAGATGGAAGTAGCGGAAGTACCGACCATCGTCGGCCTTCAGCGTCCAGCCCAAACCGGCGCCGATCCTCGTCGCGTTCGTGTACTGGGTGGTCAGCCGACCGTCGGCCACGGCATACACGGTGCGACCCCGTTCGTCCATGATGTCGACGCCCGCATGGGCCCGGCTGCCACCACCACGGCAGTCGCCGTAGTTGTCGAGCACATGGCACCGCTCACTCGGGTCGATGGGGAAGGCGATCTTGCCGTCGGGCGGCACCACGACGCCGGTGGGCTCGACCTCCGGCGGCGGCGGCGGGCCGAGCCGTTCGGCGGGGCTCTCGGCCTCGGCCGCGCCGGAGAGCAGGGGGTTCCCCGATGCATCGATCAGACCCCCACCGCCGGTCAGGCCGCCACCGATCGCTCGCACCGCCGCGGCGGCACCGATCACGCCGGCCGTGGCGACGAACAGTTGGCGCCTGGTCGCGCGCCGCGAACGCAGGATCTCGGGTGTCGACGGATCGGTCGGTGGCGTGGTCATCGGTGATCGGGCGGCGTGTCACGGACGGGTGCCCGCAGCACGACATCGACGACGATACCGGTGATGACCGCACCATCCGACGCGGGCAGCGTTCGGGCTGCCGCCGAGGGTGTTCGTGACGATGCGACAGCCGGCATCCGCCCGGGCCAAGCTTGCTCGATGTCATCGCCACGACCGACGCACGGGCCACGCCGGATCGTGGTCGTGGGCGCCGGGCTGTCGGGACTCGTGGCCGCCCGCTCGCTGGCCACGCACGACCACCACGAGGTGATCGTGTTCGACAAGGGCCGTTCCGTGGGCGGCCGGTTGGCCACTCGGCGGATCGGCGCCGCCACGTTCGATCACGGCGCCCAGTTCTTCACCGTCCGCGGTGACGCGCTCGCCGCGCAGGTGGCGATCTGGCGGGCCGCCGGGGTGGTCGACGTGTGGTGCGACGGGTTCGATCAGCGCAGTGACGGCCATCCCCGCTACGTGGCACCCCGCGGGATGTCGTCGATCGCCAAGGACGTGGCGGCCGGGCTCGACGTCCGGTGCGGGCATCTGGTGTTCGGCGTCAGGCGCGGCCCGGGGGGCGCCGGCTGGGAGGTCGTGATCGACGACGGATCGGTGCACCCCGCCGACGCGGTCGTCGTGACGTGCCCGCTCCCCCAGACCTTCTCGCTGCTCTTCGAGGCCGGCGTCGAGCTCCCGGTCGAGCTCTTCCGCGACGACTACGACCGCACCATCGGTCTGCTCGCGGTGCTCGATCGGCCGGGGGCGGTACCCGACCCGGGCGGGGTGCAGGCAGACCGTCTCGCGGGATCGCCGTGGTCGTTCATCGGCGACAACCACGCCAAGGGCGTGAGCGACGTGCCGGCGATCACCTTCCACGCCTCGCCCGACTGGAGCGAGAGCCACTGGGATCACGACGCCGACGAGGTGCAGTCGATGCTCCTGGAGGCGGCACGTCCGTGGCTGGGTCAGGCCGAAGTGGTCGAGAGCCAGGTGAAGCGCTGGCGATTCGCCACCCCCCGCTCGCCCTGGCCCGATCCGTGCTGGATCGATGCCACCGGCACGCTCGTGTTGGCCGGCGATGCCTTCCGGGGCCCCAAGATCGAGGGCGCCTTCGACTCCGGCCTCGCCGCTGCCCAGGCCCTCACCTGATCGAACCGTCCGCGGGAAACCGGCGGATCCACCCGATCAGCACAGACAGTTCGACGAGATCAGTTGCAGACGACGGCGACGAGTTGGCGCTCCTCGATCGAATAGATCGAGGTGAAGGCGTCGCCGAGCTCGTCACGGAGCTCGCGGTACGAGGCGAACTCCTCGGCGCAGCGACGATCGAGCACGGGCGCGAACCGGACCCGCCACCCGTTCACCAGCACGGCGAAATCGTCGTCGAGCACGTCGATGGCCGGCAGCTCGACCGTGCCGGCAGGACCCGTGGGCACGAGCGCGAACCACACGACCGCATCGCCGAGGAGATCGGCCAGCACCGCGCAGGCGCCGATGCGGTCGAGCTCGTCACAGGAGATCTCACCGTAGGTCCCCTCGACGACCCGCACGGTGCGATCGGCGTCGAGCACGAGATCGAGCGACCCGCGTGTGACCCCGTCGTCGCCGAGTTCGAAGTCGGACTCGACCACGGCGAACACCGGCTCGACCAGGTCGAGCTGGCGCGGGATGGGGTCGGGGTCGCGGAACTCGGCCACCGGATCACCACCGCCGAAGACGGCCGTGAGCAGCAGGAACAGACCGAACACGGCACCGATCGCGGCGAAGAACCGAACGCTGAAGATCTGCCGCATGCCGGGGCCGACGCTACCCCGGGGGTCGCGTCAGCCGGTGGCAGCGACTGCGGTGGCGGCTGCTCGGTGGGCGGCCTCACCGATCCGGTCGAGCACATCGTCGGTGTGCCCCAGGCCCACGAAGATCGCCTCGTAGGCCCCCGGAGCCATCGCCACGCCCTCGGCGAGCATCGCATGGAAGAACCGGGCGTAGGCCGCCTCGTCGGTGCGCGTGGCACCGGCGAAGTCGACGGGTCGCGGCACATCGCCCGTCACCATCCCCACCAGCGTGCCGACCACCGGGAACGAGGCGGCGAACCCGGCAGCGTCGCAGGCGTCGCGGAGCACCGCCGACAGGTGACGCGCTCGCGCCATCAGCTCGATGTAGACGTCGGGGGTGAGCAGGTCGAGCGCCGCCAGGCCCGCTGCCGTGGCGATCGGGTTCCCGGCCAAGGTGCCGGCGTGGAAGACGGTGCCGAGCGGCGTGAGCTGCTCCATGAGATCGCGCCGGCCACCCACCGCACCGATGGGGAGCCCACCACCGATCACCTTGCCGAACGTGGTGAGATCGGGGGTGACGTCGAACGTGGCCTGCGCACCACCGCGGCCGAGACGGAACCCGGTGATGACCTCGTCGAAGATCAGCACCGCTCCCACCCGGTCGCACTCGGCGCGCAGCCCGTCGAGGAAACCGGGTGCCGGCGGGATCACGCCCATGTTGGCGGCCACCGGCTCGACCATCACCGCGGCGACCTCGTCGGTCAGCTCGGGTACCTGGTTGTACGGCACCACCAGCGTCTCGGCCACCGCACCGGCCGGCACCCCCGCGGTGCCGGGCAGTCCGAGCGTGGCCACGCCGCTGCCGCCCGCCGCCAGCAGTGCATCGGTGGCGCCGTGGAAGTTCCCGTGGAAGATCACGACACGGTCGCGACCCGTGGCCCCACGAGCGAGCCGGACGGCCGTACTCGTGGCCTCGGTGCCCGAGTTCATGAAGCGCACCTGATCACAACTCGGCACCGCTCCGGCGATGGTCTCGGCGAGACGCATCTCGCGTGGGGTGGGCGCGCCGTAGCTCGTGCCGTCGACGGCGGCGCCGGCCACCGCCGCCGTGATGGCCGGATGGGCGTGCCCGAGGATCACCGCTCCGTAGCTCTGCACGAGGTCGATGTACCGGGTGCCCTCGACATCGATCACGTGGGCGCCCTCGGCGCGGGCCACTGCGTAGGGTCGACCGCCCACCGACGAGAACGCCCGGATCGACGAGTTCACCCCACCGGGGATGGCGGCGCACGACCGCTCGAACACCTCGTCGTTCGAGGCCAGGCCCGCGCCCACGCACAGGGTGGGGATGCACCCGGCAGCGGCGCACCGCTCGACATCGCACGGTGCCATGGTCGGGTTGCCACCGCTCATCGCTGCACTCCCCCCGCCTGCTCGGCGAACCATCGCGTGAAGTAGGTGAGGATGATGCCTGCACCGGCCCGCTTCACGGCCGTGAGCTGTTCGAGGGCCACCAGATCGCCGTCGATCCAACCGTTGGCGGCCGCGGCGTGGATCATCGCGTACTCACCACTCACGTGGTACGCCGCCACCGGCACATCGACCGCGGCGCGGACGGCAGCGATCACGTCGAGGTAGGTCACCGCCGGCTTCACCATCACCATGTCGGCGCCCTGGGCCACGTCGGCCACGACCTCCGACAACGCCTCGCGGCCGTTGCGCCAGTCCTGCTGGTAGCCCTTGCGATCGCCACCACCGGCGATCTCGACGTCGACCGCCTCGCGGAACGGGCCGTACAGGCCGCTGGCGTACTTCGCGGAATAGGCGAGGATCGCCACCTCGTCGAATCCATCGGCGTCGAGGGCACCGCGGATGGCGGCCACCTGACCGTCCATCATCCCGCTCGGGGCCACCACATGAGCACCGGCACGGGCTTGGGCGAGTGCCGCCTTCGCGTAGATCTCGAGCGTTGCATCGTTGTCGACCACGCCGTGCTGATCGACGATGCCGCAGTGACCGTGGCTCGTGTACTCGTCGACACAGAGGTCGGCCATCAGCACCATCGAGTCACCGACGTCGGACACGAGGTCGTTCAGCGCGAGCTGCACGATGCCCTCCGGGTCGAACGCACCCGATCCCACCGGATCCTTCCGAGCGGGCACGCCGAACAGGATGACCGAGCGCACGCCGAGCGTCGCGAGCTGCTCGACCTCGGCGCGGAGGCTGTCGCGGGTGTGCTGCACCACGCCCGGCAGCGAACCGATGGGCTGTGGGTGGTCGATGCCCTCGCGGACGAACAGCGGCGCCACCAGATCGTGCACACCCACCTCGACCTCGGCGACGAGGTCACGGAGGGCGGCGCTGCGGCGGAGACGGCGCGGCCGGACCACGGGGAACCCGGACGGCGACAGAGTGGCCATACCTGCATGGTAGGGCGCGCGCGTCAGGACCGACCCGGCCACCACCGGGTAGCGTCGAGCGCCGTGGCGGTGCGGGCGTGGTTCGAGCAGGGCGAGGCATCGATCCGGCCCGGCGAGACCCAGCGACTCCTGCTGACCATCGAGAATCTCGATGAGTCCACCGTGAGCCTGACGATCCTCCCGACCGGCCCCATCACCACCTGGACCACCGTCGACCGGCCGACCATGACGCTGTTCGGCCAGACGCACGACACCGTCGAGGTCCTGGTGCGCCCACCGGCAGCCCACACCACGAGTGCCGGCGCCACCACCCTGGCCGTCAGGGTGGTACCACTGGGTGACCCCGACGACACCGTGGTGGCCGAGACCACGCTGCTGGTCCAGACGTTCGACGACCGTCGGGTGAGCCTCTTGCAGCCGCTTCAGCGTGCACGTCGTCGCGCCGTGTTCGAGTTCATGGTGGAGAACCACGGCAACACGCTCGCGAGCTGCCGGCTCCATCTCGTCGATCCGAGCAGCCGGGTGGATGGCAGCTTCGATCCGCCGGCCGTGGGTGTGGCACCCGGGGCGAGCAGCCTGGTGCGGCTCAAGGTGCACGCCACGAGTACGCGGTTCCGCCGCCGCGACCGACAGCTCGACTTCGAGATCGAGGCCACGCAGAGCGATCACCAGCCCGCCGTCGCCCGGGCGTCGCTGGTGCAACCGCCCACCATCCCGCCCCGGTTGATCAGCCAGGGGCTCCTGCTCGCCGCCGTGGTCGCGTTGGCGGCGGGTGCATGGTTCGGGGTGGTGCGCCCCGAACTGCGCGATGCCGCACGGGACGCAGTGGACGACCGCATCACCGAGCTCGGCACGACCGGCCCGACCGACATCCCGACCGACATCCCGGTCGACGGCCCGCTCCCGGACACCACCGCGACCGACGAGGCCGATCCCGCAGGACCCGACGACACCAGCACCGACAGATCGGCCACACCCCCCTCGGGCGACGGGGCTCGCGAGTTCGCGGTGCGGCTCCCGCTCCAGATCTCGATCGGTGGGACCAACTCCGACAGCACGACGGTGCCTGCCGGCTCCCGTCTGCTGTTGACCGACATCGTGCTGCAGAATCCGGGGGCCGACCTCGGTACCGCGGCGCTGCTCCGGAACTCCGATCTGCTGTACGAATGGGACCTCGGCGCGATGAGCGCCGCCAACGAGTTCCAGCCGAGGATCACCCCGCTCCCGTTCGCCGCCGGTGACGAGGTGGTGTTCCGCGCCACCTGCGACGGAACCACCAGCGCGACGGCCGCCGGATGCGATGTGGCCGTGCTCCTGGCCGGCCGCCTGGTCCCACCCGGCTGAACGGCGCCCCCGTCGGTCCGATGTTCAGCCCGATCCGTGACCGGGGAGGCCCGGCACGGCACTGTCGCTCCGTTCGACGTACACCGGTACCGAGGCGACCACGCCGTACGGACCGGAGGCGACCAGGGCACGGTCGCCGCCACGTTCGCGACGGGGCACGTCCACCACCACGAGCAGCTCACCGACATCACCGGTACGCACCGTGGCGAGTGGGCCGGTGGAGCCCTGGAACGACAGCGTCACCTCGGCATCGGCCGGGAAACCGGCGAGCCCGAGTCCGAGCTGCCCACCCGCCGCCACCGACGACTCGGCCAGCTCCATGAGCGGCTCGAAGCGGCCGACACCACCGACGATGGCGGCGGTGTACTCGCCGAACACGGTGGTGACCACCAGCGAGGCGGTGCGGCGCTGGGCCATCGCGGGCCCGAACTCGATCTCGACACCACAGGTGGCGCTGGGGTTGAGCGCCCGGTCGGTGCAGCTCTCGGCCGTGATCACGAAGTCGGCCGGGTGTTCGCCGGCGATCGTGACGGTGTCGATCCAGGTGGGGGCGAACGACACGTTGCGGACGTCGAACGCCCGTCGCTCGCCTCGAGAGCCCACCTGGGCGGATCCGAGGTCGAGTCCGGCCGGCTCCGTCCGCAGTACCGGCTCGCCACCCTGACCGGCGAGCTGCGTCGAGACAGCCACCAGGTCCGAGGGTGGGACGCCGTCGGCGTCCTCCGACACGACCAGGGTGGCGGTGACGTCGCCGAGAGCCGGCGGGGTGAACGCCACGTGCACGGTGCAGGAGTCGCCCGCCGGCACGATGAGCCCTCGGGTGCACGTGCCCCCGTCGACCACCCGGAAGTCCGGTGAGGTGCTGGAGACCGCTGCAGGAGCGAACGCTCCGGGCCCCTGGTTCAACACCGACACCCAGAGCTCATCGCTCTCGAACCCCGGGCGCACTGTTCCGAAGTCGAGCTGCGCGATCGACAGCGCTGGTGGTGACACGACGGCCACGACCTGGCGACCATCGGCCCCGTCCGGCGAGAAGGCCGCCGGCACGGCCGTCGCGAACACGATCACCCGTCCGGTGGCGGAGAGCGCCGGATGGTCGTGCGCCGCGGGGATCGCACCGAGGTCGGCCACATCGGTGGCCCGTCGGAGCTCACCCAGCGGGATCTCGGCGATCACGATGTCGCCATCGGTCTCGGCGCCGGCACGGGCGACGCTCGTGGGCAACAGGTTCGGGGCCCGGGTGACGAAACCCACCTGGCTGCCGTCGACGTCGAGCGTGGGCGACCACGACGAGGCGCGACCCGCCTCGGGGAGTCCCGACCCGTCGGTGCGTGCCGACACCAGCGTGAGCGTGGTACCCGTGTCGTCGGGCATCGTCTCGGACCGGTAGATCTGCACGGGACAGTCGTGGTCGCAGCGCGGATGATCGGCGTCGACCAGGCCGCGATCGGTCGACTCGAACACCACCACGCTGCCGTCGCGCGAGATGGCCGGGGCACCGGCGCCGTCGGTGGCCGGTTGACCGTCGCGACCCGACACGAGGCGGACGCTCCCCACGCCGCCGAGGTGCTCGCGATCCCAGACGTACACCTGGTGGGTGGCCCACTCGCCGGGGGCCGGACCGCTCCCCCACTCGGGGAGCGGAGCGTCGGAGGTGGCGTCGGAGACGAACGCGAGGTGTCGGCCATCACCCGAGAGTGCCGGCGCGAACGCCCCCCGGTAGCGGTACCCGGAGGTGGGCGCCTCGACCGGCATGGCCGGCAGTTCGGTGACCCGTCCGAGGTCACCGAGCGGGACGGTCAGGTCGACCACCGACACCGTGACGATCCCGTCACGTCGACCCGGCATCGGGTGCGTGAAGGCCATGAGGGATCCGCTCTCGTTGAGCGTGGCCGGCGTGCTGACGTCGATGTCGTCGCGCGCCGTGCCCGAGGTGCCGTCGGTGGAGACCAGCTCCCAGCGATCGACCTCACCACCGCACTCCGGCACCACGGTGCGATAGACGTCCCATCGCTCGCCGGTGTCGTCGTCGCGGAACAGGTCGAGGGCCAGCTCGGTCTGCACGACCACCACGCAACCATCGGCGCTGAGTACCGGTGCCACGGTGTCTCCCGATCGCACACCGGGCGGCACCGGCGTGAGTTCGACGGTGACGCCGGTGGAGCGATCGGTGCGGTAGACGGTGGTGCGGCCGTCGAGATCGCTCTCGAACACCACCCACCTGCCGTCTCCGGAGATCGACGGGCGTCCGACATCGACCGCGTCGCCCGACACGATCTCCGCAGTGCTCGGCACGACCGGCAACGCCGGGGCAGCGGGCAGCACCGACGAGGAGCCGAGCACGATCGAGCCAGCGATCAGGGAGAGCAGTGTCACCGCCGCTGAGTCTAGGGAGTGCTGCCGACGGCCTCGACAACGCATCTCGCGAGACCCTCGACGGAGTGCTCGGACGCCTCGGCGGAGACCGGGAGACCGTGCGCGCGTGCGGCGGCCGCCGTGGTGGGGCCGATGACGCAGACCGCCGGCGGGGTGCGTGTTCCGATGGCCCTGGCCCACGCCTCGGCAGCCGATCCGCTCGCGAACGCCACGACGTCGGCGTCGAGCGCGGCGAGGAGTTGGTCGGGGTCCGGGGTGCGCAGGCGGGTCGAGTACGCCGTGACGACCTCCACCCGGTGGCCCGACCGGCGCAGTCCCTCCACCAGGGTGGGCTCGGCCCGGTCGGCCTGGGCGACGAGGATCGACCAGGGATCGCCAGCCGCCTCCGAGCACTCGGCGAAGGCGTGCACCAGCGCCGCGGCGCGCTGGACACTCGGGACGAGGTCGACCGGCCGACCCGTGAGACGGCTGAGCACGTCGGCGGTCGCGGTGCCCACGGCCGCCGTCCGGATTCCTGCCGGCACGGCGGCGCCCACGCGCTCCGCACCGTGCCGTGAGGTCACGACGACCCAGTCGAAGCGGTCGATCGCAGCGAGCGCCGCAGCGAGCGCCGCACCGCCGTCCGGCGGATCGACGATCTCGATCAGCGGCACGTGCACCACCTCGGCGCCGAGCTCGCGGAGCCGCTGGTCGAGCCGGCCCGGCACCTCGCGAGTGGTCACCACCCGGCGACCGACCAGTGGCGCGTTCATCGACGGCCGATCAGGATCCGGCCACGGCGACGCGCGCCGCCACGGCGGCTCGACGGGCGAGCTCGAGATCGTGGGGATGGTCACCGGTGAGCTCGACGACATCCTGCACGGGTGGGACCCGGCGGGCGGAGCGGTCATCGGGTTCGGGTGCCAGGAACGTATGGAGCAGCTCGCCCCGCACGTGGGCGCCCACCGGCATCGAACACCCCGACCCGAGCTCGGCGAGGAATGCCCGCTCGAGCTCGACCTGCCGACGGCTCGGCGCATGATCGACCGCCCGGAGGAGCTCGAGCGTGGACGGATCGTCGTCACGGCACTCGACCGCGACGCATCCCTGGCCCACGGCCGGCACGAAACGCGTCACGTCGAGCGTCTCGTCGATGCGGTCGGTGAGCCCCAGGATCTCGAGCGCGGCGACCGCCATCACGATCGCGCCCTGGGCGGGCACCTTCTCGAGACGAGTCGGGATGTTGCCGCGCAGCTCGACGAAGGTGAGATCGGGACGAGCAGCCGCGAGCTGAGCTCGGCGTCGCACCGACCCGGTGGCCACGGTGGCCCCCGGAGCCAGCCCGGCCAGATGGTGTCCGACCATGGCGTCGGCGGCGGTCCGACGCTCGCAGTACGCGCCGATCACGAGACCCGGGTGCGGGGTCGAGGGGAGGTCCTTGGCCGAGTGGGCGGCCAGATCGGCCCGTCCGTCGAGCACTGCCCGCTGGACCTCCTTGACGAACACACCCTGCCCACCGATCGTGTGCAAGGGCACGTCGGTGCGTCGGTCGCCCGTGGTCTCGACCAGCAGCAGCTCGACCTCGACGCCGCGGGCCCGCAGCGCATCGGCCACGGCGTCGGACTGCGCAGTGGCCTGGGCACTGCCACGGGTGGCCAGCCGGATGGTCGCCACGTCGGGCTCAGTCCAGGTCGAACAGGTCGGCAACGGCCGCAGCGTTGCGCTCACCCTGAGGCGTGCCGGCCTGCTGTTTGAGCCGCACCGACGGGTGGTGGAGGAGCTTGGCGACGATGCCGCGCGTGAGCGCCTCGACCGCGTCGCGTTCGGCGTCGCCGAGGCCGGCCAGACGTGAGGCATAGCGTTCGAGCTCGCTCCGACGGAACGATTCGGCGCGCTCGCGGATGGCCGACACCAGCGGCGCGGCCTGGAGCGCCGTGGCCTCGAGCTCGAAGCGTTCGACCTCCTCGCGCACGATGCTGCGCACCCGCTCGAGCTCGCCCATCCGGTGCGATCGGCCACGGTCGGCCCAGTCGCGCAGGTCGTCGAGATCGAGCACCGTCACGTTGGGCAGCTCGGCCACCGCCGCGTCGACGTCACGGGGCACGGCGATGTCGACGATGAGGAGTGGCCGGCCCGGCGAACGGGCCAACGAGAGGAAGTCGGACGTGAGCACCGGCTCACCGCTGCCCGTGCAGGTGAGCACGAGATCGGCCACACCGATGGCCTCGGCGAGGCGGTCGAAGCCGACGGCCACACCCGACACCCGTTCGGCGAGGGTCTGGCCCCGCTCGGCGCTGCGGTTGGCCACGAGGATCTCGCTGGCGCCCGACCGGTGCAACGCGACCGCGATGCCCTCACCCATGGCTCCGGCGCCGATCACGAGCACCCGACGTCCCTCGAGATCGCCGAGGCGGTCGACGGCCAGCTCGACCGCGGCGTGACTCACCGACGCCGTGCCGCGACCGATACCGGTCTCGGAGCGGGCCCGCTTGCCGACGCCGAGGGCGTGGCGGAACAACAGGTTGAGCGTGAGCCGTGACGCACCTTCGGCCTGGGCGACCTCCCAGGCCTGGCGGACCTGGCCCAGGATCTCGCTCTCGCCGATCACGGCCGAGTCGAGGCCGGCGGCCACCTCGAACAGATGCGCCACCGCCGCATCGTCGTGCTCGGCGAACATGAACGGGTGGAGCTCGTCGGCGGGGAAGCCGCCCAGATCGCAGAGGAAGTCGCGGATGTCGGCGTACGCCCCGTGGAACTTCTCGGTGACGGCGTAGATCTCGGTGCGGTTGCAGGTGCTCAGCACCGCCACCTCGCGCACGTTGTCGCGCGCCGACAACGCCGTGACGGCCTTCGGGACCGCGTCGGGCGCGAGCGTGACCCGCTCGAGCAGCGACAGCGGTCCGCTGCGGTGGTTGACTCCGATGACGAGGATCGACATGTCGTGACAGACCCTAGGCGCTCGCGTCCCGGCGAGCCTCGGCGGAGCGGGGTGACGGGCCGACCGGCGCCATGTTGCCACCGGATGCGGCACGGAGTTGGTTGGTGCGGCGCTGCTCGGAGCGGCGCTGTTCGTGGTAGCTGAGGATCTGCAGTTCGACGGCGAGGTCGACCTTGCGCACCGTGACCCCGGCGGGCACCGACAGCACGACCGGGGCGAAGTTCAAGATGCTGCTGACGCCCGCACGCACCAGACGGTCGGCGGCATCCTGGGCGGCGCCGGGCGGAGTGGCCACGACGCCGATCGAGATGTTCTTGGCCCCCACGATGGCGGGCAGCTCGTCGATGTGGCGCACCCGGGCACCACCGACCACGGTGTCGACCTTGGCGTCGTCGATGTCGACGATGCCGCCCACGGGGAAGCCGCGCTCGCCGAACCCGCCGTAGCCGGCCAGGGCCTGACCGAGATTGCCCGCCCCCACGATCACGACGGGCCAGTCGTGGTCGAGGCCGAGTTCACGTCGGATCTGGTAGACGAGGTAATCGACCTCGTAGCCCACGCCGCGCGTGCCGTAGCTCCCGAGGTACGAGAGGTCCTTGCGCACCTTGGCCGCGTTCACCCCGGCCAACTCGGCGAGACCCTCCGACGAGATGCTCTCCACACCGGAATCAGCCTGCTCCACGAGGATCTGCAGGTACACCGGCAACCTCGAGACCGTGGCCTCGGGAATGCGTCGACGGGTGGGGTGAGGGGCCATCGCACGTCCACGATAGGCACTTCGTGCACGATTTCACAAAGCCGTGCCCCACAGGCGCCCCGGGTCATCCGTCACCGCGGCGTCAGGTCGACCACGTCAGGTCAACACGGTGTCGTCGAGGTGACGACGCACGAGCTTGCCGCTCACGTTGCGGGGCAGCTCGTCGACGAACAGGATCTTGGAGGGGCACTTGTAGCGGGCGAGGTGATCGCCGGCGTAGTCGATGAGGGCGTCCTCGCCGATGTCGGCATCGGGTACGAGGGCCACGAACGCCTTGACGGCCTCGCCGGTGTGCGGATGGGGCACGCCCACCACCCCGGCCTCGGCCACCTCGGGATGAGCGTTGAGGATGTCCTCGACCTCGGCGGGGTACACGTTGAAACCCGACACGATGATGAGGTCCTTGGCCCGGTCGACGAGGTAGAGCCAGCCGTCGTCGTCGACCGTCGCCATGTCGCCGGTGTGCAGCCAACCGTCGGCGTCGAGCACCCGGGCGGTGGCTTCGGGATCGCGGAAGTACCCCTGGAACACGTTGGCACCACGAACGAGGATCTCGCCCACGTCACCCACGAGGGCGTCGTGTCCCTCGTGGTTCACCACGCGCACCTCGACGCCGTCGAGGGCACGGCCCACCGAGCCGTAGCGGGGCCCGTCGCCCAACCCCGAGGAGCTCGTGACCACGGGGGCCGCCTCGGTGAGCCCGTACCCCTCGACGATCTTCAGACCGAAGCGCTCCTCGCACCGTCGGGCGATGGCCGGGGGCAGCTTCGAGGCACCCGAGAGCGCGAGCCGAACGGTCGCGAAGGTGTCGTCGGCCAGCTCGTCGAAGTGGGCGAACGCCACCCACAGCGGGGGCGCCCCCGGCACCACCGTCACCTTGCGCTGCACGATCGACTCGGCCGCGGTGGAGGGATCGAATCGCTGGACCAGCACCACCGTGGCACCCACCGACAAGCTCATGCCGAGCATCACGTTGAGTCCGAAGATGTGGAACAGGGGGATGACCCCGTAGACCACGTCGGACGCCTCGGTGTGCACCGGTGCGCTGCGACTCTGCTCGATGTTGCTGAGCAGGTTGGCGTGACTGAGCATCGCCGCGCGCGGTGCCCCGGCCGTGCCGCTGGTGAACATCATCACGGCGGTGGTGTCGGGCTCGACGTCGACCACCGGCACCGGGTCGCACCCGAGCAACTCCTCGAGGGTGTGGGCACCCTCGACCGCGCCCGCCGTCGCGGCGTGGTGCTCGGTCACGATCACCTGCGTGATCGATGGCACCCGTGTGCGGTCGATCTGCGAGAACACGTTCACGAAGTGCGGGTCGATCACGACGGCGATCGGCTCGACCACCGCGAGCTCCTGTTCCAACTCGGGGGCCGGACTGGCCGGGTTCAACGGCACCGCGATCGCTCCGAGGCTCACGGTGGCGAGGTAGGCGACCACGAAGTGACGGTTGTTGCCGCAGATGATCACGACCCGGTCGCCGACACCGATGCCCAACGACGCCAACCCGCCGCGGAAGCTGGCGACCTGCTCACGGAGCGCGCCGTAGGTGGTGGGGCGGTTCCGGCTGATCAGCGCCACGGCATCGTCGGGATGGGGGTCGATGATCCGCGAGAGGTTCGTGGGGGCGGGCACGGCGGCGAGCGTACCCGACGGCCGCACCCGGGCCGATCAGACAGGGCCGTTCAGAGCCGGGCGAGCGACAGCAGACCGGCCACGAGGATCACGGCCAACAGCAGCGCGAGGGTCAACGTGGTGGCAGGTCGCATCGCCGTCCACGCTACCGGCAGGTCAACGTGTCGGGCCGATGCTCACCGGCGTGCTCGGGGTCGGTGGGCCGTCGGTGAGCGGCACCAGCACCACCTGGTCACCCGCGGCGATGCGGAGCTCCTCGGCGGCGGAACGGCGGTCGAGGCACACCGCGAACATGCCGTACGAGTCGAGGACGAGCCCGAGCCCTCCGCCGGCGATACCGGCGAAGCTCGTGGCACGCACGGCGGTACGGATGGTGGTGCCCGCCGGATCGCTCGGCGATCCGATGCGGAGCTGCACGTGATCGTCCCATCCCTCGAGGTCGTCGGGGCCGACGTTGAGTTGACAGTTCCCGAAGCGGTCGACCCAGAGCACCTCGGTCACGATCGTGTCGCCGTCGTCGCGCGGCAGCGGCACCGTGCCGGGCACCATCAACACCGGGTCGATCTCGTCACCCAGTTCCAACAGATCGACACCGTTGCAGAGGTGCGCGGCGACCGGCGCGAACACGTCGCGTCCGTCGAACGTGGCGCCGGGTGCCTCGAGATGGAACTCGGTGTTGGTCAGTACCACGGCGCGCTCGGCGCCACCGGCCATCGCCACCGCCGGGGCGAGCAGGCCGTTGTCGGGGCCGATCAGCACCCCGGCACCCTGCGCCACCTCCACGGCCACGGATCGCCGGTCGGTGCCCACACCGGGGTCGACCACGGCCATCACCACACCGCTCGGCACGTAGCCGATGCAACGGGCCAGCGCGAGTGCCCCGGCGCGCACGTCGAACGGCGTGATCTCGTGCGTCAGGTCGATCACGCCCACGTGGGGTGCCAGATCGCGGATCACTGCTTTCACCACGCCCACGAACTCGTCGGTGGTGCCGTAGTCGGTCAGCAGCGAGACGGTCCGGAACCGGGGGACGGACGATGATCCAGGGGGAGCCGACATCGAGGCCGACGATAACGGCCCGATCGGGGAGGTGCGGACATGACCCCGGACGCGACGAGGGCCGGTGCCAACCCCCCGATGGCACCAGCCCCGTCGGCGCTCCGATGGTGTGAACCACCGGTGCGTCTCAACAGAGGTCACTGTAGGTCATGGATCGACGTGAGAAAAGTGTCACGTCGAAAAACTTCTCCGGGCGGCCCCGGTGGACGCGTCAGCGACCGCCCAGCTCCCGGCTCCGGGCAGCGGCAGCGGCCACCGTGGCGGCCACCGTGGCTCGCAGCGCGTGTGCCTCGAGCACCGCGACCCCCGCCGCCGTGGTGCCCCCGGGCGAGGTCACCTTGGCGCGCAGATCGGCAGGATCGCCGTCACGGGCGAGCAGGGTGGCCGAGCCCAGGAGCAGCTGGGTGACCATCGGCTCGACCACGTCGGCCGGCAGACCGGCGGCCACACCCGCCTCGATCAGCGCCTCGGCGAGGAGGAACACGTACGCCGGCCCCGAACCGGTGAGCCCGGTCACGGCGTCGAAGTGGTCCTCGTCGAGCCGCACGCACATCCCCACCGCGCCCAGCACCCGCTCGGCCCAGTCGAGGTCGGCGGCCTCCGCCGACGCACCGCCGCAGATGACCGACACGCCGAGACCCACGATGGCCGGGGTGTTGGGCATCGCGCGCACCACGGCCACCCTGTCACCCCTGTCACCCCGGTCACCCCGGTCACCCCGGTCACCGCCCGGCTCGAGCGCGTCAGCCGCGGCGGCGTCGATGGTGGACGTGTCGACACCGGCGGCGATCGAGAGCAACCGTCGGGCACCCGCCCGCACCGCCGCGGCGGCCACGGTCGCGACATCGGGCGGCTTCACGGCCAGCACCGCCGACTCGGCGGGCACGGGATCGGCCGAGACGGTCACCCCCGGGAACTGCTCGTTCAACTCGTCGCGGCGCGTCGGCGAGGGTTCGACCACCGCCAGCGAGTTCGGCGGGAACGCACCCGATGCGATCATGCCGGCCAACAGCGCCGCCCCCATGTTGCCCCCGCCGATCACGACCAGTTCGTGTGCCATGACCGCACGCTATTCGGATCAGGTGTCCCGGCGTTCAGGTGTCCCGGCGTTCAGGTTCGCGGCGTCCGGGCGGGCAGCAACAGGACGTCCGACCTCCCGAGTCGACCCGCCCGGACATCCCACCTGTGCACGGCGCGCCCGCCGAAGGGAAAGGAACCGCAGGGCACGCCCTGCGGCTGGATCAGTCGGGATCGTGCTCGGCGAAGCGGCTGGCGAAGCCGATGCGGAGCAGCGACCGGAAGCACTGCTCGACGGTGGCGTAGAGGGTGCCGAGCACCCGGTCGATCGATGCCTCCGAGAGCACCTGGTCGAACAGCTCGCCACGCAGGTAGACCGCGTCTTCGAGACCGATCGAGAAGTGGGCGCCCACCAGCCGGTCGTTGCGCCGCAACAGGTGCTCGTAGAGCTCCTCGGCCTGCTCCTCGGGCGCCGGCATCACGTAGGTCTCGTAGCGCAGCGTCCGCTGTCCGAGGGTGAGCCACACCGTGGTGTAGTCCTTCTCCTCGCCGATCATGCGGACGTACCAGCGTGGATCACCTGCGAGGGTGCCGTCGCTCGTGCCCCGGTCGATGGCGGCGATCTGCGGGTTCGCCGCCGCGATGCTCGCCAACCACTCGTCGATCTGCCGGGCCTGCACCGACATCGACGAGGCATCGCGGTGATCGCTCATGTGCACACCACCAGATGGTCGACGGTGAGATCGTGGTAGAGCCGGCGGAGCCGCGCCGCTGCGAAACCCCACGTGTAGCTCGATGCCCGCTCGGCCGCCCGCACCGACATCGCCGCGGCCAGCTCGGGATGGTCGAGGATCCGAGCCACCGCCTCGGCCACGTGGGTGGGGGTGCGATCGGGCACGAGGAACCCGGTCTCGCCGTGGTCGACCAGGGTGAGCAGGCCACCGACCGCGCTGGCCACCACCGGGATCCCGCACGCGGCGGCCTCGAGCGCCACGAGCCCGAAACTCTCGCTGCGACTCGGCACCACCACCACGTCGGCGGCCCGGTAGTAGGTCGACAGGATGTGGTGCGGTTGCGGTGGCACGAACCGCACCTGGTCGTGCAGTCCGAGCTCGTCGACGAGCTCGCGGATCTCGTCGTGCTCACGGACACCGTTCGAACCGCTGGCGCCACCCACCACCAGTAACAGCGCATCGGGACGACCGAGCTCGTACAGCGCTCGCACGGCCACGTCGGGGCCCTTCAGCGGCTGGATCCGGCCCACGAACAGCAACACCGGCCGATCGTCGGGCAGGTCGAGTGCCGCACGCGCCCCACCGCGATCGCCGGGAGCGAAGAACGCGTGCTCGACGCCGGGGGCGATGATCTCGATGCGTCCCTCCGGATCGCCGTAGAGCCGCCGGAACTGGTTCTCCTCCTCGGTGCAGCTGACGCAGATCGCATCGGCACACGTGGTGATCTCGGCCTCGGCCCGGTCGCGCCACGCCGGCTCGGGATCGCCGCCCTCGGCCTTCACCCGGGCGAGCGTGTGGAACGTGGCCACGAACGGGATGTCGAGCACGTGCTTGATCCGGTGGGCCACCACACCACTCAGCCAGTAGTTCGCGTGCACGACGTGGGCGCCGCCGTCACGCTCGAGATGTGCCAGCACTCCGTCGGTGAACGCATCGAGCACGTCACACAACGCCTCTTTGGGGAGGTGATGGGGGCCGGCTTCGATGTGCACCACCCGGTGGCCGGGCTCGATGAGGACCTCGGGGGGCAGACCCGGTCGATCGGCGCGGGTGTAGGTGACGCACTCGACCCCCGCCTGCGCGAGCGACGACACCAGCTCGCGGACGTACACGTTCATCCCGCCGCTGTCGCCCGAACCGGGCTGGACGAGGGGTGACGTGTGGAGGGAGATGACGGCCACTCGTTGCACGACGCTTGCGAACCCTATCGACCGAACGGGCCGGCTCAGTCGCCGTGCTCGACCACTGTGTGCTCGATCTCCCCGGGCTCGATCGCGGCGTGGGCTGCCAGGCTCGAGTCGACGAAGCTGCGGTACACGTCGGTGAGCGCCCGCTTCTGCTCGTCACTCAGGACCGGATCGTGGGCGATCGCCTCGATCACGCCCCCGGGGCGGTGGTCCTCGTCGCGCAGGAATCCGGCACGGACGTAGAGCGACTCGACGCTGATGCGCAGGGCGTCGGCCACCTGCTGCAGGATCTCGGCCGACGGGCGACGCAGCCCCCGCTCGATCTGGGAGAGGTACGGGTTCGACACCCCGGCGACATCGGCCAGTTTCCGGATCGACATCCGGGCGACCTCGCGCTGTTGACGGATGAAGGCCCCGACCTCGGCCGCCGCGTCCTGGAGCGGATCGCCGGCGGGATCCGGATCGGCGTGGGTCGCCACCTCGTTCAGAACTCCCCGAGCAGGGTCTCGACCGTGGCCTCACCGTCGCGGTAGCGACGGACCAGCTCGGCGCTCAGGGTGTCGAGGCGGTCGAAGCGCTCGCGCCGGTCGGCCGAGATGCGCCGCTCGAACTCGGTGAGCGCCTCCGCCAGCCGGGTGGTCTCGTCGAGGTCGAGCTCGTCGAGCCGGCTGAAACCGTTCTCGGCACAGATCGCGTCGAGCTCGTCGGAGAGCGGGTGGTCGCCGAGGTCGTCGGTCGGACGGGGCGGCCGTGCCGGTCCGCCGGTGAGATGGTGCGACAGCACGATGCGCAGCTCACTCGGCAGGTCGATCGCCGTCTCACCGCGATCGCGGCGGGTCAGCTCCGACCGGACGAGGTCGAGCCGGGCCTGGGCCACGCGTCGCACGTACGACACGACATCGTCCTCGCGCTGGAGACGCGTGCGCAGCCGCCGCAACTCGTCGAGTGACAGCTGCGTGGGGTCGGACGGGTCGTGGTCGGTCACGGGGTCTCCTGGATCATTGGACCGGGGATCAGTTGGCCGGGGATCAGTCGGCCGGGGAACAGTCGGCCGGGGCCGACGGTGGGCCGGGCCGACTCGGTGGCGCCGCCGGAGACGGGGGGCAGCACCGCCACCTCGTCGTCGGGTCCGACGGGGGTGTGCTCGGGCACCGATTCACCGTTCACCCAGACTCGGCACGTCGTGAGCACGTCGGTGAATGCCTGGCCGTAGCGATCGCACGCGGAGCGCAGCACCTCGTCGACGGTGGAGCCGGGCAGTTCGTCACGCCCGCGGCCGGCCGCTTCCCTCGCAGACGCGAAGAACCGAACGTTCGCCATGTCGGTCAGCGTACCCGTACTGCCGACGCCGACCGGGATGCCGCCGCCGAAGGTCCGGGCCGACGATCGGGCACGAGACCGGCCTGGCGTTCGTGTCCGGCGCGAACGATGGCACGAACGATGACGGGTCCGCCCCGTGCCCTCGCTTCCGACCATGTGTCCGCGTCCCTCCCTGGGTGGCGGGTGTGGAGACCCGCTCGTCCTCCCATCGGCGGGCGCTCCGACCGACTTGAGCACACGGCCGGGCTCCAGGTTCGAGCTGCAGCGCCGGGCGACGGGTCGAGCGGTAACCTCCAACGCTCGTGGGCACCGAGAAGCGCGAACGACAGAAATCCAACCGGGCACTGAAGCTCGAGCAGGAGCAGCGCGAGGCACGAACCCGGCAGACGCGCCGCAAGATCCTGCGGGCCGTTGCGATCGTGGTGATCGGTCTGGCCGGCGTGGTGCTGATCGCCTGGATCGGGGGAGCGTTCGACAGCGACCAGGCGCTGGCACCAGCGCCCACCACCACCGTGCCCGCCGACGACGCCGACACCGCGCCCGACACCGACACCGACACCGACACCGGCGAGGTGGCGCCCGACGGGTGCCCCGCCACCGACGGATCGGAGTCGCAGCGGCGAGAGTTCTCCGAGCCACCGCCGATGTGTCTCACCGAGGGCACGCAGTACTCGGCCGTCGTCACGACCAACTTCGGCGAGTACACCATCGAGTTCGATGCCGAGCAGGCGCCACTCACCGTGAACAACTTCGTCACGCTCGCCCGATACCAGTACTTCGACGACACCGAGTGCCACCGGATCATCCCCGACTTCGTGGTGCAGTGCGGCGATCCCACGGCCACGGGCACCGGCGGTCCCGGCTACCGGTTCGACGACGAACTCCCCGAACCCGGTCAGTACGAGCTCGGCTCGGTGGCGATGGCCAACAGCGGCCCCGACACCAACGGCAGCCAGTTCTTCATCATCTCCGGCCCCGACGGTGCGGCCCTGCCGCCCAACTTCAGCCTCTTCGGACAGGTGACCGACGGTCTCGACACGGTGGCCGCGATGGACGCCGCGGGCACGCCCGGTGGCGAACCGAGCGAGACCGTCCGCATCGAGACCGTCGAGATCGTCACCAGCTGACGCTCGCGTCTACGTGGGCAGTTGGCCGTGGACCACCACGTCGCCCACGATCGACCAGTCGGCGCCCCGTCGCACCAGCGCGGTGCCGGTCGGGAGCTCCACGAGCGGCACGTCCGCGAGGTCGCGGGTGCGGTGCAGGCGTTCCTCGGTCCACGTCTCGGTCTCGGTTGCGATCGCGAGCTGCTCCACGAGCCCGAGCCCGATGGTGAATGCGCCACCGCGGGGATCGGTCATGGGATCGCACAGCGCCGCCGCACTGCCGGCCACGCCCACCACGAGCCCGTCGGCCGCCACCACCCCCGACAGCGCCTCCCACAGCGGGGTGTCGGTGAGGACGCTGCGCAGGTGGATCGGTGAGTCGCCCACCACGTACACCGCGCGTGCTGCCGCCACGGTGTCCGCCGGCCCCGGTTCGAGTGCCTCGGACCGGCCGAACACCATGAGCGGTTCGATCGACACGCCCATCCGCAGCCCCCACGCCGTGGCGGCGTCGACGAGCTCGGAAGGATTCTCGTACGCGTCGGCCGTCGGGAGCACCACCACCCGGCTCACGCCGGCCTCGGTGAGCAACTGACGATCGAGATCGTCGTTGGCGGCGAAGGGGCCGCCTCCCTGGAGAGCGAGGATCCCGGTCATGGTCGGGACACTAGTGGCGCCCCACCCACCGATCGTGGGCCCTCAGGGGAGGAGGCGATCGGCCACCGGGCTCAGGACCTCGTCGACCATCACCACGTTGAACACGCCGAGCACGAGCACCGCCACCGCCAGCACGCCGATCGGCAGGAGTATCGCCGGCCGCGCCTCGGTGACCGGCTCGTGGTCGGCATCGCGTGAGCGGAACCAGATCGACTCGAGGATGCGCAGGAAGTAGATCAGCGTGAGCACGCTCGACGCCACGATCACCACCGCCACCAACCAGCGATCGGTGCCGACGGCACCCGACACGAGGTACCACTTGGAGAAGAAGCCTGCGGTGGGCGGTAGCCCCACCATCGACACGGCAGCCACCGTGAACGCCACCATCGTCCAGGGCATCAGCCGACCCAGCCCGGCGAAGTCCGCGATCTTCTTGGTGCGCGCCTGTTCGATCACGGCGCCCGCCACGAAGAACAGACAGGCCTTCATCGCCGCGTGGTTGACCACGTGGAGCAACGCTCCCACCAGCGCCAACGGCGTGGCCAGGCCGATACCGATGGCGATGTACCCGAGCTGCGCCACGGTGCTGTGGGCGAGCATGCGCTTGAGATCCGTCTGCCGGATGGCCGACACCGAGCCCACGATCACCCCCGCCACCCCGAACCAGGTGAGCAGGGCGAGCACGGGCAGGTCGTCCACCACGTAGCGCGGCGGGAACACGTCGAGCAGGATCCGGATGAGCGCGTACGCCGCCACCTTCACCTGTACCGACGCCAGCAGGGCGGCCACCGCGGGCGGTGCATGGCTGTGGGCGTCGGGCAGCCACACATGGAGCGGGAAGATCGCCATCTTCGTGCCCAGCCCGATCACGATGAGCGCCGTGGCTGCGGCCGTGGTGGGCGAGCCCGTGAGCTCCGCGAGCGCCGGCGTCACCGAGTCCATCCCGAGGGTGCCGGTCGTGAAGTACACGAAGCCGACCCCGAGCAGGTAGAGGCTGCTGCCGACCGTGCCGATGAGGAGATAGCGGTAGCTCGCCACCGCGGCTGCCGGCCCACCGAGCGCGATCAGTGCGTACGACGCGATCGAGTAGATCTCGAGGCTCACGAACAGGTTGAAGAGGTCGCCCGCCACCACGACACCGAGGAGTGCGCCCAACAGCAGGAGCACGAGGGCGTGCAGGAACACCCCACGTTCGGCCTCGAGACCGAACCCGACCCTCGTCGGGTACACGAGAACCAGGAACCCGATCGCGCCCACCAGCACGGCCACGAAGCCGGCCAGCGGATCGAGCACGTACTCGATACCGAGCGGCGCCGCCCAACCGCCCATCGGATGCACCAACGGACCCTCGTCGAGCGACCGCACGAGTCCCCACACCGCCAGCACGGTCACGACGCCCGTCGCCAGCACGGCCACGCCACGGGCGGCGCGGGGCACGGTCACGGCCGCCACCGCCGCCACGACCGCAGCCGTGAACGGCACGATCGTGAGGAGCGCAGGCAGCATCGAGCGGGTCATCGATCGGCCTCGCTGGCCGACAGCTCGGCATCATCCAGCGTGCCGTATGCGTGTTTGATCGTGACGATCAACGACAGCGCCACGCCGATCACCGCCACCCCGACCACCAGGGCGGTCAGGATCAGCAGGTGCGGGAGCGGATTGACGTATGCATCGGGGTCGGGACCGACCGCCGGGTCGATCACCGGCACATCGCCGTCTTCGCGCACGCTGCCCTCGATGAAGAAGATGAACACGGCGGTCTGGAAGAGCACGAGGCCGACGAGCTTCTTCACCAGGTGGCGCTCGGTGAGCAGCGTGAACAATCCGAGCGAGAGCAACGCCACCACGAACAGGTAGACGTACCGGTCGGCCAACAGCTCCAACATCAGCGCAGCTGCTCCTGGGCGATCGCCGAGAGCCGATCGAAGATCAGCAGGATCCCGCCGAACACCACGGCCCCGACGCCGAACTCGACCACGAGGATCCCGAGATAGCGGCGACGCGACTCGGTGAGCGACTCGATGGGCACCGCGGCGTAGTCGAGCAGCGCGCCCCCGGTGAACAGCGGCACGATGGCCGACAGCAGGAACAGCCCCATCCCGATGAACATCGCGACGATCGCGGTCCACTCCGGCACGCACCGATCGACGATCTCGCGATCGACCGTCAGACGTGCCAGCACCACACCCACGGCCAGCACCACCCCGCCGGCGAAACCGCCACCCGGGCCGTAGTGCCCGTGGGCGATCACGTACACCCCGAACACCAGCACGAACGGCATGGCCAGGGCCGACACCACGCGGACGTTCTCGCTCGGGTGACGGCCGATCACGTCGACTCCTCCTCGCGGATCGGGCGGTCGCTGCGCCGGCGCACGTGCAACACCAACGTGACCGACAGCGCAGCGGTGAACACGACCAGGGTCTCGCCGAGGGTGTCCATCGAGCGGTAGTCGGCCAGCACGGCGGTCACCACGTTGGGGGTTTCACTGTCGATCAGCGACCGCTCGGTGTAGCTCCGTGCCACGCCCTGGTGCCCGGGCGCGGTCGGATCGCCGCGGTCGGGCAGGTCGACGCTGGCGAACAACAGCAGCCCGGCGAACACCAGCACGAGCGGACCTGCGATCAACACGGCCCGACGGTCGCGACCCGCCGCACGATCACCGGTCACCAGCACGGCCACGAGCAGCAGGACACCCACGAATGCCGAGCCGAGCACGGCCTCCACGAACGCCACATCGGGCGCACCCATGCCGGCGAACAGCAGCGCCACGAAGAGGCTGAAGGCGGCCAGCACGGCCACGGTGGCGATCATCGACCGAACCGTCACGGCCACCACGGCGCACGCGAACAGCAAGGTGAGCAAGAGCAGGTCGAGCTGCCAGATCATGTCGAGCCCTCCGCGCTGTCGTCGCCGGCACGACCGTCTCGACCGCCGTCGCCGTCGTCGCCGCCGCTGTGTACGTGGAGGATCTCGGGCCGGCGCACCGCGCTGCGGGCCAGGGCATGGATGGCGGTGGGGTTCACGAGCAAGGAGAACCCGGCGATGAGTGCGAGCTGCAGACTGCCCGCACCGAAACGGTTGAGCACGATGAGACCGAGGAACACCAGCACCAGTCCGAGGGTCTCGGCCTTGGCGACCGCGTGGGCCCGCGTCCAGAAGTCGGGGAAGCGCACGAGCCCGAGCGCGCTGATGGCCAAGAACGCGGTGCCGGCGACCAGGAGCACGACGGCGACGGTGTCGATCACGGGATCCATCAGCGCGCGCTCCTGCTGTCGAGATAGCGCGCGAACGCCAGCGGGAACAGGAAGGCCAAGAGCGCGTACGAGAGACCGATGTCGACGAACAGCTCGGGACGACCGAAGATGAACCCGATCAGCATCAGCAGCACCACGCTCGTGACGGCGCCGAACGAGGCCGAGAGCAGGCGGTCGAGCACCGTCGGTCCACGCGCCACCCCGATCACGGCCGTGATCGTGAGCAGGCCGACCAGGAACGCCAGCACGACCAGCAGACCCGTCATCGGACGTCGCCCTCCCTGATCGTGGAGGGGTCCACCGGCGGCTGTTCGTCCTCGAGGAAGACGGCCGCGATCTTGTTCTGCAGGCGTCCGGAGACCAGATCGTCCACCTGGTTCGGGGCCAGTGCGTGCACGGTGAACACGTCGCCTTCGATGTCGACGGTGAGCGTGCCGGGTACCAGCGAGATCGCGTTGGCCAGCGTGGCCCGGGCGATGGGTCGGCGGAGCTGCGTCCGGAAGCGAAGGGTGCACGGATCGAGCGGCATCCTGGGCGAGAGGGCGATCACGGCGAGCTGCACGCTGGCCACGAGGACGCGTCCACCCATCCACACGGTGAAGCCGACCCCGCGCAGCAGCGCGGGCGGGAGCGAACCGATGGGGAGGTGATCGCCATCGGGCCGGAGTGCACGCCCGGTGATGCGGTGCGTCACGGCCGTGACCGCGATGGCGGTGACGAGGCCCATCACGATGAAGAGCGGCTCGAACCGACCCGACAGCGCGAGCCAGAACGCGAACAGGATGACCGCCTGGACGATGGTCGTGCGTCGGATCTCAGGGCGATGGATCATGGCGCGACCACACTCACCGCGAGAACGAGCACCATGGCACCCACGATGGCACTCCCGAGCACCCAGCCGGGGGCGACGGGACCACCCCATCCGGCCGCGACCCACCCGCGAGCCGCCGCCCAGACCCGCGCTCCGGGCACCCTGCGCTCATCACCGTCGGGCGCCGAGGGGCGATCGGCGGCGCGACGACCGCCACCCACGACCCCACCCACGACTGCGCCGACGGCTGGGACGACGCGTGCCGGGAGCTCGCGGATGATCCAGTCGGTGTCGATGCTCACGACCGGCTTCGGCGCGAGCCGCGCCCGCAGCAGCACGAACCCGACGGCGGTGAAGCTCACCAGCATCAGCGCCTCCGCCACCTTGGTCAGGGTGTAGGGCTCGAACGTCACCTCGGTCGGCATCAGGTCGTAGAGCAACGCCGGGCGCACACCGATGGCGATGTTGGCCGCAGCCGCCAGACCCATCGCCGCGTACATGGTCACGGGCACGCGACGCACCGGTGCCGGCGCGCCCTCCGAGGTCGGGGGTCGACGCGACGGGCCGAACCACGTGACGGCCGGCAGCTTCAGCGCCACGCTCAGGAACGTGCCGACCGAGGCGAACTTCAGCAGCCATTGGGCCACGGTGGAACCACCGTCGCCCACCGACGAGACCGCGAGCTCCTTGGCGGGGAACCCACTGAACAACGGCACCCCGGAGATCGAGGCGGCACCCACCAGGTACAGCACGAGCACCCAGGGGAGCGCCCGCACCAGACCACCGAGCTCGGAGGCCCGACTCCTACCCGTGGCGTACAGCACCGCGCCCACGCCCATGAGCAGCAACCCCTTGTACAGCACGTGCGCGGTGGCGTGCGCGGTGGCGCCGTTGACCGCCGCCTCGGTCCCCACGCCGATCGCGGCCACCATGAAGCCGACCTGGCTGACGATGTGGTAGCCGAGCAGGCGGCGGATGTCGTCTTCGATGATGGCGTACACCACACCGAAGATCGCCATGATCACGCCCAGCCACAGCAGCAGCTCGAGGCCGGCGAACCCACGCGCCAGCACGTACACCGCGGACTTCGTGGTGAACGCGCTCAGCACCACGGCGCCGGCGATGGTCGACTCGGGGTACGAGTCGGGCAACCACGCGTTGAGCGGCACCGCCGCCGCGGAGACGAGGAAGCCCACCAGGATGAGCGACGTGGGGCCGTTCAGATCGAGGGGACCGAAGTCGAGCGAGCCGGTGTCGGCCAGTCGCCAGAGGATGCCCGCGAGCAGGACGACCCCACCGAACAGGTGCGCCTGCAGGTAGCGCATCCCGGCGGCGGCCGACCGGGCGCGGCGGCGGGCGAAGATCAACAGCACCGCCGTGGTGACCTTGAACTCCCAGAAGAAGAACAGTGTGAGCAGATCGCCCGCCAGGACCACACCGATGCCCGCACCGGCGGTGCCGAGCGCAGCGGCGCGTTCGAGCGTGCCCATCGTGCTCCAGCCGTAGAGGCCGGCCAGCACCGCCACGATGGCGAACACCATGGCGAACGCCAACGCGAGTGGATCGGCCCGCAACCAGACCAGTTCGTAGCCGTAGAAGTCGTACGTCGAGGTGGCGCCATCGTCGAGACCGATCACCGCTGCCAGCGCCGACAGCCCCGACACGATGACCACCACGCCGCCCCAACGACGCGGCAGCACCGCGACCAGCAGCGCACCGACCAGGAGCACGAAGGCGGGATGCATCTCAGGCACGGTGCACTCTCCCCCCGTCGATGTCGTCGTCGATGTCGATGTCGTCGGCCGGGTCGCCCAACTCTCCCACGCGCGAGCCGACCGGCTGCTGCAGTCCGGCCGCCGAGAGCCACTTCGCTCCCAGCACGAGCACGAACGTGGCCACCAGCGAGAACGCCGCCATCCGACCCGGCACCGGGTACCCGGTCGCGAGATCGATCACCACGGCCACGACGAGTGCGAGCCCGACGAGCGCGACGCGTCGGAGCAGGTTCGAGCGGGTCACGGTGCACCCCCGATGACGGCGCGGCTGACGGCGTCGGAGAGCTCACCCAGTGCGAAGAAGTCGCCGAGCCCGAGCAACAAACCGATGGAGGCGGTGATCGCGAGCGGTACCACCATGAGCGGTGAGGCCTCGGCCCGGTGGGTGAAATCGGGTGAGCGTCGGAAGAACGCCCGGTGCACGATGGGCAACAGGTAGGCAGCCGTCAACAGCCCGCTCCCCACGACCACCGCCGCGAGCAGCGGCTGCTCGGCGTCGATCGCGCCCAACCCGAGGAACCATTTGCTCACGAAGCCACCCACGGGCGGCAGCCCGGCCAGTCCGAGCGCCGCCACGCCGAAGGCACCCATGGTGATCGGCATCCGCACACCGATGCCGTCCATGTCGGACACCTTGTCGACGCCGGTGGCCACGTAGACGGCACCGGCGCAGAAGAACAGCGTGATCTTGAGCGCGGCGTGGTTGACGAGGTGCAGCAACGAGCCGTTCCAGGAGCTGGCCGAGAGCAGCGATGCTCCGAGCACGATGTACGACAGGTGGGCGATGGTCGAGTACGCGAGGCGCCGCTTGAGGTTGTCCTGCCGCAGCGCGATCACCGACGCGGTCACGATGGTGACGGCGGCGAGACCGGCCACCACCACGCCCAGGCCCACGTCGGCCAGCCGCTGCGGCCCGATCACGTAGCCGAAGAGACGCACGAACCCGAACACACCCGCCTTGACGACGGCCACGGCGTGCAGCAGCGAGCTCACCGGGGTGGGCGCCACCATGGCGGCCGGCAACCACTGGTGGAACGGCATGACCGCCGCCTTGGTGCCGACGCCGATCACGGTGAGACCGACCAGGCCCACGACCACGGCGTCGGACACGCCGCCGCCCAGCACGCCACCGGGCGTGAACGACGACCCCGGCTCGAACACGTGCACGATCACGGTGGCGAGCAACAACGCCGTGCCACCGCCCAGCAGCGTGAGCAGGTAGCGACGGCCAGCGGCGAACGCAGCGGGCGACTGCTTGTGCACCACCAACGGATAGGTCGCGAGGGTGAGCGCCTCGTAGAACAGCAGGAACGTGAACAGGTTGCCGCTGAAGGCCAACCCGACCGTGGCCGACACGCACACGGCGAAGGTGGCGAAGAAACGGGTCAGGTGCGTCTCGCCCGCACCGCGCACGTAGCCGTGCGAGTAGACGGCGGTGAGGATCCAGAGCGCCGAGGCGGTGACACCGAACAGCATCCCGGCGGCGTCCACCCTGAGCACCACATCGAGGTCGGGTGCGAGCGAACCCAGCGTGATCTCGGGCTCGGCGCCGTCGAGGACGGCCCGGTACATCGAGGCCACCAGCACGAAGGTGGCCACCGCGGCGAGGCCGGTCCACAGCGCACGCAGGCGCGGGCGATCACCGCAGACAGCGATCAGTACCGCGCCCGCGAGCGGGGCGAGGACGGCGAGCAGTGGGGTCACGATCGGGCGGAGAGGAGTGGTTCCCGCAGGGAACCGGCGACCCGTGACGAGCCCCGCAGACCGGTCTCGTCCCAACGCAGGAACGGAACCGGTGCCGACATGCGGTCGAGTGTAGGAAACCCCCAGGGGGCTTCCAACCGGTTCACACCGCGTTCACACATCGCGGCGATGATCCCGTTCGGCCAGGTCACGGGCCAGTTCATCCACCTCGTCGAGCTGCAGTGGGAGCCGCTGGTGGATGGCGCGCCCCAGCAGGTGGGCACCCACCGGGGCGGCCAGGAACTGCAGGATCACCACCAGCCCGAGCGCCAGGACGGCGGCCAGGGAACGGAGCTCGATCGCAGCGCCCACGGCCACCAGCAGCAGACCCAGGGTGGGACCCTTGGCCGCCGGATGCATCCGCGCATAGACGTCGGAGAAACGGAGCGCGCCCACACCGGCGAGCATCGTGAACGTGGCGCCCAGCACGATCAGGATCCCGGCGACCAGGGTCATCAGCCACCCCTCCTCTCGACGAAGCGCGCCAGCACACCGGTGCCCACGAAGCCCACCAGCGCGATCACGAGCACGATGTCGATCTCGAACCCACTGTTGGAGCGTGCGGCCGCCACGATCACCCCGACCGTGACCGTGCTGGCGAGCCCGTCGAGCGCGATCACGCGGTCGGGCAGGCTCGGCCCCAGCAGCAGGCGTGCCAGGAACGCCAGCGCCCCGACCGACAGGAACACGAACGCCACGACCGTCACGGGGTGGCCTCCGCGATGGGCGGCGGACGGAACTGGGCGAGGGCCTCGGTGGTCCCGAACGCCTTCACGGCCAGCTCCGCCAGTCGGAACAGATCGGCGCGCACCCTCTCGGGGTCGTGGAGGTGCAGCACGTGCACGTAGATCACCGTCGGGTCCTCGAGCACCTCGATGGTGAGCGAACCGGGCGTGAGCGTGAACGCGTTGGCGATCAGGGTCACGAGGGCATCGGAGCAGTCGCGGATCGGGATGCCGAGGATGCCGGGCTCGATGGTGTTGCGCGGCGTCACGACCTCCCACGCCAGCGACACGTTGGCCTGTACCACCTTCACGACGAAGTACACCAGGAAGATCGCCGCACGCAGGGGGCGCACCCGACCACCCCGGTACGAGCGGAGGTCGGCATCGGGCAATCGGACCAGCAGCACGAGGCCGATCGACACCACGACGCCCGAGAACAGGTTGGCGAACGTGAAGTTGCCCCAGAGCGACTCCCAGAGCACCACGAACCACACGAGCAGCACGGGAACCCGCAGGCTGAGGGCCGTCAGGCGGTTCACGGCCGCTCTCCCAGCACGGCCTCGACGTAGCGCGAGGGGTCGAGCAGGTCGACCGCGGCGCGCTCGGTGAACGCATACAGCGGCGCCGCCCAGATCATCACGGCCAGGCCCACGAGCACCACGGCGGCGGTCGACCCCACCATGAGCACCGGACCACCGAGTCGGCCACCCGGCTCGGGTCTCCCGCTGGGCTCCTCCTCGCGCTCTCCCCAGAACGCCCCGGCCCAGATCTTGGTCATCGAGTACATCGTGAGCAGGCTCACGAACGCGGCCACCCCCACGAGCACCCACTGCTCGGACCAGGCGCCGGCATCGAACACGGCGAACTTGGCGACGAACCCGCCGAACGGGGGCAGCCCTGCGAGGCTGAGCGCCGGCAGGGCGAACAGCAACCCGAGCAGCGGGGCGGTGCGCACCATGCCGCCCACCTCCGACAGTCTCGACGAGCCACCACGCCGCTCGACCAGACCGGCCACCAGCAGCAGGTTGGTCTTCAAGATGATGTTGTTGAACGTGTAGAACACCGCGGCCGCCACACCCGCCACCGTGAACAGCCCGAGCGCGAAGATCATGTAGCCGATCTGGCTGACGATGTGGAACGACAAGATGCGCTTCACGTCGTCCTGCGCGATCGCACCGAACACGCCCACCGTCATGGTCAGCGCCGCGACCACCAGGATCAGGGTGGCCGGGCGAGCGTCGATCGGGAACATGAGCGTCTGGGTCCGGATGATCGCGTAGACACCCACCTTGGTGAGCAGGCCGGCGAAGATCGCCGTGACGGGAGCGGGTGCCGTCGGATAGCTGTCGGGGAGCCAGAAGAACAACGGGAACAAGCCGGCCTTGATACCGAACACCACCAGCAGGGCGATGGCGAACATCAGCTGCACCTCGCCGGACAACTCGGGGATGCGCTCGGACAGATCGGCCAGGTTGATCGTGCCCGTGGCCGAGTAGATGAGCGCCAGCACGATGATGAAGAACGTCGAGGCCACCAGGCTGATCACCACGTAGGTCATGCCCGAACGCACCTGAGCGGCGCGGCCGCCCATGGTGATCAGCACGTAGCTGGCGGCCAGCATCATCTCGAACGAGACGAACAGGTTGAACAGGTCACCGGTGAGCAAGCTCGCGGCCACGCCGGCGGCCAGGACGAGGTACGTGGGGTGGAACCCCGCGTGCACCCGCTCGACCTCGCCCTGGCCGATGGCGTACACCAGCACGGCCAGCAGCATGATGGCCGACACCACGAGCATGATCGCCGAGAGGCGGTCGACCACCAGGCTGATGCCGATCGGCGCCGGCCACCCGCCGCCCTGGGCCACCACGAAGCCCGTGTCGTCGGCGGCGACCAGCAGCACGATGCTGATCACGAGCGACGTCGAGAGGCACACGACGCCGACCAGCCGCTGGAACCCGTGCCACCGTCCGAACACCACCGACAGGGCGGCGCCCAGCAGCGGGAGCACGATGGGGAGCGGGACGAGCTGGCTCACCGCCGGTCCTCCTCGGCGGCCTGGGCGCGCTCGGCCTCGATCTCGTCGGCCACCTCACGGTCGATCTGCGCACGGCGGGCGATGTAGCGGTCCTCGACGTCGTCCTCCACCACGTCGTCGTTCGAGATCTGCCAGGCGCGGAACCCGAGCGCGAGCAGGAACGTGGTGACGCCGAACGTGATCACGATCGCGGTGAGCGCGAGCGCCTGCGGGAGCGGATCCGCGAAGTCGGCCGCATCGCCCACCCCGATGAGGGGCGCAGTACCCCGACGGCCGCCCGACACCAGCAGCAGCAGGTTCGCACCGTGACCGAGCAGACCGACGCCGATGATGATGCGCGACAACCGCCGCTGCAGGAGCAGCCACGTGCCACAACCGACCAGCATCGACGCCACGAACGCGATGAGCAGGCTCATGGTCGCCCGTCCCCCGGCTCGCGCAGCCGGGTGTGCAGCTCCGGGTCGACCGCCCGGGTCAACCCACCGAGATCGTGGTCGACCGAGTCGGCCTCGAGGGCATCACCCACGCCCATGGTGCCGTACTCGTCGTCCACCGCCAGGTCGTCGCCGAACGCCTCGAACATCATCAGGATGAGACCGACCACCACGAGGTACACGCCGATGTCGAACGGCAACGCCGACGTCGTCTTGAGCACGCCGATCACGGGCACGTCCCACTCGACGTCGCCGTGCTCGAGCACGCTGCCGCCGAGAGCGATCGGCACCATCGCGGTCACCACCGCGATCAGCAGCCCCCCACCCAGGATCGTCCATGGGCGCAGGCGGAAGGCCTTGCGGACTTCGTCCACCCCGCCGGCCACGTAGCGGAACGACACGGCGGCACCCGCCGTGAGCCCACCCACGAAGCCACCACCGGGCTGGTTGTGCCCGGCGAACAAGAAGTAGAGCGAGAGCACGAGGATGCTGTGGTAGAGCACCCGCACCGACGTGTCGACCACCAGGAGCCGCTTCACGAGCCGGCCCCCTGGTCGGGGCGCGCGTGGCCCTGTTCACGACGACCCGGGATCAGACGTCGGCGTCCCGTTCGGGCGAGCGCCACCGCACCCACCGCTGCGACCAGCAGCACGGTGATCTCACCCAGCGTGTCGAGACCGCGGAAGTCGACGAGGATCACGTTCACCACGTTGTTGCCCTTGGCGTCGGGGGCCGACCGGGCGATCATCTCCTCGGAGATGTTGGGCGCCGCCACATCGTCACGTGCCGCCGAGCTCACGAGGGCCATCACGAACACCGACACACCCGCCAGCGTCGACACACCGATGCGGATCGGGCGGGCGATCGCAGGGCTGCGATCGGCCCACTTCGTGGGGAGGAAGCGGAGCACCAGCACGAAGAGCACCGTGGCGAGCGTCTCGATCACCAGCTGGGTGAGGGCGAGGTCGGGTGCGCCCTGCACGATGAAGAGCCCCGCCATGCCGTACCCGACGGCACCCAGCATGAGCGCCGCGGCGATCCGGCGGCGCACCACGGCCGCTCCCAACGCCGCCACCACCACGAGGATGCCGAGCGGGATCTGGATCGGGGCGTCGATGAGCTTGGGCAGTGACGGGAACACCGACACCGCCGGGATCAGCGGGGCCACGGCGGCCACGGTCACGATCACGGCGAGGTAGATCGGCAGCGAGCCGTTCTGCACCAGTGCCGTGACCCGCTTCGATCCGTCGGTCATGCCGCGGAGGCAGGCCAAGAAGCCCTGTTCGGCGCTCGGGATCCAGCTGATCGCATCCGAGGCCCGGCGCTGCAGGCGACCCAGCGGCACGCGATATGCAGTGAGCACGAGGCCGGTCGAGATCACGATCAGCGAGAGCACGAGCGCCGTGTTGAAGCCGGCCCAGAGCTCGACCGGCGAGGGCGTCACCCCGGGTTGCAGCGCCAGGGTGCTCGCCCGCACCAGACGATCGACCAACACCGGTGCCAGACCGGCGGCCACGGTCGACACCGTGAGCACCGCGGCCGGTGCGAGGAACAGCACGCTCGGGGCGTGGGCGGCGCGACTGCGGGGATCGGCATCGTCGGTGCCGAACACGCCGAACAGCCCGAGCACGAATCGGGCGGAGTACGCGAACGTGAGGATCGACCCGATCACGATCACGATCACGATCGCACCCGAGCCGATGAAGTCACCGTGCTCGACGTACCCGTCGAGTGCCTTCTCCTTGGCGATGAACCCGAACAGTGGTGGCAGACCCGCCATCGAGGCTGCCCCCAGCACCCCCACCACCAGCGTGGGGCTCCAGGCGCTCCCGAACCCGTGCAGCTCACGGATGTCGCGGGTGCCCACCTCGTGGTCGACCATGCCGACCACCATGAACAGCGCCGCCTTGAACGCGCCGTGGGCCAGCAACAGGGCCACGCCGGCCTGGGCGATCTGGTACTGCCCGGTGCCGAACAGCAACATGAGGAAGCCCAACTGGCTCACGGTGCCGTAGGCCAGCAGCAGCTTGAGGTCGTACTGGCGCAGCGCACGCAGCCCGCCGATGATCATCGTGGTGGCGCCCACCACGAGCACGAGCAACCGCCAGTTGCCGGTGGTGGCGAAGATCGGCGACAGACGGGCCACCAGGTACACCCCGGCCTTCACCATGGTGGCCGAGTGGAGATAGGCGCTGATCGGCGTGGGCGCCACCATGGCACCCGGCAACCAACTCCCGAACGGTGCCTGCGCCGACTTGGTGAACGCGCCGATCAGGATGCAGACGAGGCCACCCGAGATCACCCCGCCGCTCGGCGGATCGGCCAGCAACTCCGAGATCCGGTAGGTGCCTGCTGTGTGCCCCACGGCGATGATCCCGACGAGCATCACGAGTCCACCCGTGCCGGTGATCAAGATGGCCTGGAGCGCGGCGGCACGGGCACGGGGGCTGCGGTCGTCGTTCCCGATGAGCAGGTACGAGGTGACCGAGGTCAGCTCCCACGCCACGAACAGCGCGAGGAGGTGATCGGCCATCACCACGCCGAGCATCGCCCCGGCGAACAGCGTCATCAGACCCGCCAGCCGTGCCGTGCCCTGCTTGGGGTGCGAGAAGTAGCCGACGGCGTAGACGCACACGAGGAATCCGATGCCCGACACGAGCGCCACCATCGCCAGCCCGAACGCGTCGAGCCGCAGGTCGAGGCCGAGACCGAGTTGCTCCACCCACGTGACCTCGACCACCACGGGTCGGCCGTCGAGCACGGCATCGGCCTGGGTGATCGCCCAGACCACCGTGGCGAGCGGCGCCAGGGCGGCCACGGCGAACGCCCGCCGGCCCAGTCGATCGCCGCTCGCGACGATGCCGACACCGATCAGGAGATGGAGAGCGAGCAGGACGAACATCGACAGGGGCGACCGGACAGGTCTCGCAGGCCCGGGGCGATCGCCGGCCCGACGATAGGCCCACCGACCGGGTTGGAGCAGTTACCAGCGGGTAACTACGGTGGGCTCATGACTGAGATCAACCGGGTGGGCATCGTCGGATCGGGCATCATGGGGTCGGGACTGGCCGAGGTGGCCGCACGCGCCGGCCACGACGTGGTGGTGAGGTCCCGCACCCAGGACGGCGCCGACGGCGTGGTGGCCGGGATGACGAAGAACCTCACCAAGCAGGTCGAGCGCGAGAAGCTCACCGCGGAGGAGCGCGACGCCATCCTCGACCGGGTGACCGCCACCGACCACCTCGGCCGTCTCGCCGACTGCGATCTCGTGATCGAGAGCGTGGTCGAGGACCTCGACGTCAAGAAGACGCTGTTCGCCGAACTCGAGCAGATCGTCAAGCCCGACGGCATCTTGGCCACCAACACCTCCACCCTCCCGGTCGTGGAGCTGGCGATGGTCACCGATCGACCCGACCAGGTCTGCGGCATCCACTTCTTCAACCCGGCACCCGTGATGAAGCTCGTCGAGGTGGTGCGCCCGATCACCGCCAGCGACGCCACCATCGCCGCCGCCACCTCGTTCGCCGAGCGGTGCGGCAAGGACGCCGTCGAGGTGCTCGACCGGGCCGGCTTCGTCGTGAACGCGTTGCTGTTCCCCTACCTCAACAACGCCGTGCGGATGCTCGAGCAGGGCACGGCGTCGCGTGACGACATCGACACCGCCATGAAGGGCGGCTGCGGGTTCCCGATGGGGCCGTTCGCACTGCTCGACCTCGTGGGCCTCGACACGTCGCTCGCGATCCTCGACGCCCTCTACGACGAGTTCCGCGACCCCAACTACGCCGCCGTCCCGAGCCTGCGGCGGATGGTGGCCGCCGGCCGTCTCGGACGGAAGTCCGGGCTCGGCTTCTACGACTACGCCCGCTGACACTC
>REDU01000021.1 GCA_007693335.1 Ilumatobacter sp.
GGCGCGTCGCCTGGTGATGTGGGGCTCTGTCGCGTGGCTTTTCCTGGTCTTGGTCGAGGTGGGCGCTCGCCATGTGCCGATCTCGGTGGTCGTGAGCGGTTCGATCATCGCCACGTTCCTGATGGCGCTGTTGCGCTTCCAGTCCCGATTGTTCTCGTATCGACGTTCCAGTGCCGAGAGCGGTCTCGGCGTGGTGGTGATCGGTGCCGGTGATGCCGGTGCGAGCCTCGTGAGCGACATGCTCAGGAGCCCTCGAGCCGGATTCCGCCCGGTGGCGGTGCTCGACGACCACGAGAAGTTGCGCGGCAAGTCGTTCATGGGCCTCAAGGTGTTTGGCGGCATCGACGATCTGCCGACGGTGGTCGAGCGCACGGGCGCCAACCTCGCCGTGTTCGCGATGACCAACGCCCCGCAGGAGACCGTCCGCCGTGCCGCCGCGGCGGCCGAGGAAGCCGATGTGGCACTGAAAATCGTGCCGGGCATCTCGTCGGCCATGCGAGGCGGAGTGTCGTTGCGTGACGTCCGCGATGTCCGCATCGAAGACCTGCTCGGTCGCGAGCAGATCACGACCGACCTCGATGCGGTCTCGGAGATGCTCGCCGGGCGAAGCGTGCTCATCACCGGTGCCGGTGGTTCGATCGGTTCCGAGATCGCCCGTCAGGTGGCGGCGTGCGCGCCCGAGCGGCTGGTGCTGCTCGATCACGACGAGACGCACCTCCACGACGTGGCGGCGGACATCGATGGTCCGGTGGTCCAGGTGCTGGCCGACATCCGCAACCGCCAGCTCGTCTCCAAGGTCTTCCACGAGCATCGCCCGACGGTGGTGTTCCATGCGGCGGCCCACAAGCACGTGCCGCTGCTCGAGGCACATCCCGGCGAGGCGGTGGCCACCAACGTGATGGGTACCTCGAACCTGCTCGATGCGGCCAGCGAGGTGGGTGTGCAGCGTCTGGTGTTCATCTCGACCGACAAAGCGGTGTACCCGTCGTCGGTCATGGGCGCGTCGAAGCGGCTCGGCGAGCAGCTCGTGATCTCCCGGTCGCCGGCCGGCGCGGCCTACTGCGCCGTGCGCTTCGGCAATGTGCTCGGGAGCCGGGGCAGCGTGGTGCCCACGTTCATGCGCCAGATCGAGCACGGCGGCCCGGTCACGGTGACCGACCGCAGGATGACCCGGTTCTTCATGAGCATCGAGGAAGCGGTGCAGCTCGTGCTCCAGGCCGCCACCATGGCCGATACGCACACCGGTGGTGAGGTGTTCATGCTCGACATGGGTGAGCCCGTGCTGATCTACGACCTGGCCGAGCGGATGATCCGGCTGTCGGGGCGCAAGCCGGGGGCCGACATCGAGATCCGGATCTCGGGGGTGCGGCCGGGCGAGAAGCTCGCCGAGGAGCTCAAGGCACTCGACGAGGCCGAGAGTCCGACCGAGCACCCGAGCATCCTGCGGGTGTCGCCGATCCCCATCGAACCCGAGCTGCTCGAGCGGGGTGTGCTGGAGCTGGGACATCACGTCGACGCGCTCAACGACGAGTGCTGTCTGGATCGGCTGCGGGCGATGGCCACCGTCGAGCGCGGCGGACTCGCGATGCGCGCGGACTGACCCACCGGGGTCCCGGATTTCGGACGGGTGCACGAACTAGCGTCGTTCTCGACGTATCGGGAGGCACGGTGGTGAGCGAGTGGTCGGACAACACGCGCCGAAGCATGCTCGGCGTGCGTCGTGAGCAGCTGCGCTCACCATTGCCGCCGCCCCGCGTTTCCGGTACCCACTACACGTGCCCACCGCCGCGTTCGTCTCGTGTCGCGGGCATGCAGCGCGCGTTGCCGCCGCCGCATTCGCCGCGTGGTGCCGGTGGCCGATGCGCGTGGCCGCCCCCGCTCGCGCCACCGGATCCCGATGCCGGTCCCGTGGGTCTCGATCGACCCGTCCTGATCGCTCCCTCCGTCGCCACGGCTCGGCCGGCCCGAATTGCCGCACCGCCGCGACTGGCGGATGTGTCCATGCGCGCACCCGCAGCGCTCCCACCACCGCTGACCACGTCACTGCTGGCCCCACCACCGCTGACCCCAGCACCGCCCACCCCATCCGTGGTGGCCCCGGCGTTGCCGCCGCCGATGGTCCACCCGGTCACGTTCCCGCCACCTGAGGGACGTCCGGTCGAGGGTGGCCGTCAGCGCTGGCCCAAGGGTCGAGGACGACGCGCGCTCATCGGCGGAGCGGTTGCAGCGGCGATGGTGCTCGGCGTGTCGCTCGTCGGACTCGGAGCCTTCGGCTCGTCCGAGGGTCCGGCGGCTCCGGAGGAGGTCCTCAGGACCCCGATCGGAACCGAGAGCGAGGTGACGACCCCGAGCGCCGGGACACGCGATGGTGCGGACACAGATGGCGCAGTGCCGCCACCGACCACCGCCGAGGGCGAGGGTGAGGTTGACGGCGAGGTCGAAGCTGAGGTCACCCCGGCTCCCGAGGCTCCGGAGACGTTGCCGTCAGGCTCGGACGCTGACCCAGCGGACGAGCCGATCGCGAGCGAGCCACCGATCGTCGAGCCCGATCCGGCTGACGACACGGCCGGCGTTGGTCCGCCACCAGACGCACTGTCGCTCGGCACTGCAGCGCCTGTCGGAGAGCGTTACGTCGTCACCGTGGTCGATATCGATCTCGACGCCACGGATCTGATCCTGGCCCACGAGCCGTCCAACGAGCCTCCCGACCTGGGCGACAGCTTCGTCATGATCACGCTCGACGTCGTCTTCGAGGGGGAAGGGGAAGGGGAGCCCTACTTCGACCTCCTCGTCGGAGCGGTCGATGACGGTTCTCTGCAGTTCAACGACACCGACTGCCTCGCCCTTGTTCCCGACGACATGTTCGGCCTGCCGCCTCTCGTGTCCGGAGAAGGGGTGGTGGGCACGTTCTGTCTGATCGTGCCATCGGACGTGACCGACAGCCTCGTCTTCTTCGTCGAGGAACACGAGTCAACCGCCGACACTCGTGTCTGGTGGTCAGCGGTCGGTTGACGGGCGAGAG
>REDU01000063.1 GCA_007693335.1 Ilumatobacter sp.
GTCGGTGGACGGATGCGGCGTGGCGTCGCTCATCGCCTCATCGTCGCGCATCCGGATGACGACGGGGATGACGACGGAGACGGCTGTTAGCTTGCCGCCGTGCGCATGCTCCGTTGCCCCCGATGCGGTGGCTACACCGTCCTCGAATCGCTGGAGTGCACCGGCTGCGGGCTCGCCGTCGGCTTGCACCCACCCACGCTGACCGTGGCCGAGGCCACCTCGTCCGGTGTCGAGATCGACGGACGCACGTGGATCCCCTGTTCGAACCGCTCCTGGGGTTGCAACTGGCTGGTGGCCGACGATGCCGGGTCGGCCCAGTGCAGTTCGTGCCGGTTGACCCGGCAGCGTCCCGACGCGTCCGACACGATCGCCTTGGAGAAGCTCGCCAACGCCGCGGTGGTGAAGCGGCGCCTGCTCGTGCAACTGGCCGAACTCGGACTCCCCATCGATCCGTTCTACGAACGTGAAGGTGGGCTGGCGTTCGATCTGCTCTCGACGAACTCGGGGCAGGGACGGGTCACCATCGGTCACGCGAACGGGGTCATCACCATCGATCTGGTCGAGACGCTCGACGACTACCGCGAGGCGCTGCGCATCCGGCTCCGCGAGCCGTACCGGACGATGCTCGGACACTTCCGACACGAGGTGGGGCACTACTACCAGTGGATCCTGGTCGAGCAGACCGACTGGATCGACGAGTGTCGCGAGTTGTTCGGCGATGAGCGCGCGTCGTACTCGGATGCACTCGACCGGCACTACCACTCCGGCGCGCCCGAGGGATGGGAACAGTCGTACATCTCCGAGTACGCCACGATGCACCCGTGGGAAGACTTCGCCGAGACGTTCGCCCACTACCTCCACATCACCGACACGCTGGGCACCGCTGCGACCGGCGGCCTCGTGCTCCACGCTGACCGGGTCGACGGGCTCGTGGCCGACGATGTGGTGCCACGCTCCTCGTACCACGGCGCGCCGATGAGCGTGATGCTGGAGGACTGGCACTGGCTCTCGCTGCTGTTCAACCGGGTGAACCATTCGATGGGCAAGGGCGACCTGTACCCGTTCACCCTGACCGAGCCGGTGGAACACAAACTCGACTTCGTCCACCGGGTCGTGCAGGACGCGGCAACCCTCAACGCAGGCGCACCGATCCTCACCTGACGGTGACTCCACCGTCGGCTGGTGGCCAGACCGCCTGCGGTCAGTGGCCGGCGCCGAGTTTGCCGCTGAGGGCGTGCCATTTGGCGCTGTGTTCGTCGATGCCGATGATCTCGACGTTCTTGCCGCGCTGGTGGTACTTGAGCACGATCGCGTCGAGCGCGGCGACGGTTGACGAGTCGTAGATCTGGGCGTCGGTGATGTCGATGATCACGTTCTGCGGATCGTTGGCGTAGTCGAACTGGTACACCAGGTCGTTGCTCGACGCGAAGAACAGCACACCGTGCACGGCGTACACGCAGGTGTCGTCGTCGAGCATCGTGACCGGCACCACGTGGCTGAACCGCGAGACGCGCTGGGCGAAGAAGATCGTGGCCACCACCACACCGAGGATCACGCCGTAGGCGAGGTTGTGGGTCACGATCGTGACCGCGACCGTGGTGCCCATGATCGCCGTCGCGGAGAACGGCATCTGGCGGAGCGTGGAGGGCTTGACGCTGTGCCAGTCCATCGTGCCGACCGACACCATGATCATGACGGCCACCAGGGCGGCCATCGGGATCAGGGCCACGACCGGGCCGAGGCCCACGACCAGGATCAGCAGGAACACGCCGGCGGAGAACGTCGAGATTCGGGTGCGGGCACGGCCGGCCTTCACGTTGATCATCGTCTGGCCGATCATGGCGCAGCCACCCATCCCACCGAAGAAGCCCGACACGATGTTGGCCACACCCTGGCCCCAGCTCTCGCGGGTCTTGTCGGAGTGCGAGTCGGTGATGTCGTCGACCAGCTTGGCGGTCATGAGCGACTCGATGAGCCCGACGAGTGCCATCGCGAACGCGAACGGGGCGATGATCTGGAGCGTCTCGATGTTGAACGGGACGTCGGGGATGAACCAGCTCGGCAGGCTGCTCGGCAGGTCACCCTTGTCGCCCACGGTCGGCAGGTCGAGCCCGAACACCACCGCGCCGGCGGTGAGCAGCACGATCACGACGAGCGGCGCCGGGATGGACTTGGTCATCCGCGGGACCAGCACCATGATCGCGATGCCGAGCACCACGAGCGGGTAGACGAGCCACGGGACACCCACGAGTTCGGGGAACTGGGCGGTGAAGATCAGGATCGCGAGCGCGTTGACGAAGCCGACCATGACGCTGCGCGGCAGGAACCGCATCAGCTTGGCGACACCCACGAGGCTCAGGGCGATCTGCATCACCCCGGCCAGCAGCACCGTGGCGATGAAGTAGTCGATCCCGTACTCGGCCACCACCGGTGCGATCACCAGGGCGATGGCGCCGGTGGCGCCCGAGATCATGGCGCGGCGGCCACCCACGAACGCGATGGTGACCGCCATCGTGAACGCCGCGTACAACCCGACGCGGGGGTCCACCCCGGCGAGGATCGAGAACGAGATCGCCTCGGGGATCAGGGCGAGGGCGACGGCGAGACCGGCGAGGATCTCGATGCGCAGACGCTTCGGCGAGCGCAGCGCCGACAGCACGGTGTGGTCGTCATCGGGCAGCTCACCGGGTTCGGGCGTGAGCAGAGACGGTTCGGTGTTCAACAGCAGCTTCCGTTCAGTGGGGGGTGATCATCGAGCATCGATGACCACGCCACTGACGGGTGCTCGCCTCGATTCGGATTCCCGGGGATCGACGACCTCTGTCGCACCGATCACACGGACGGAGCGACACTACCCTCACGTGAGGGTAGATGTGTCGATCTGTCGTTCGCGGGAGCCGGTCGGGTGTCACACCCGACCGGCCTCGGGACCGGTGGGCGTTCAGTCGCCGAGCGACCTCGGGAGATGGCCATCGCCGCGCTCGG
>REDU01000102.1 GCA_007693335.1 Ilumatobacter sp.
TCCCGGTGGTGCACGGCTCGATCTTCCGCTTCGAGGGCATGGTCAGCGTGTTCCATCCGCTCGAGGGACCGACCTACCGCGACATGGTGCCCGAACCTCCCCCGGCCGAGCTCGCCCCGAGCTGCGCCGAGGCCGGGGTGCTGGGCGTACTCCCGGGCATCATCGGCTCGATCCAGGCGCTCGAGACCATCAAGGTGCTGCTCGGCCTCGGCGAGCCGCTGATCGGGCGCATCCTGTCGGTCGACACCACCGAGATGGAGTTCCGGGTCTTCAACCTCAAGCCCGACCCCGCCAACGAGGTCACCCACGCCAACCGCGACCGCATCCGGATCCGCGAGCTCGACGGTCTCTGCGCCCCCGGCCTCGATCACTGAGTGGCCTCGATCACCGAGTTCGGCTATCCGGGTTCGGGGACGCCGACGATCTGTTCACGTTCTTGCAGGGCGACGCCCACCAGCACCAGACCGATGCCGGCGAGGTCGAGGCGGCTCGGGGTCTGGTCGAGGGCGAGCCAGCCGACGAACACGGCGGTCACCGGCAACAACGCGAGCAGCAGCGAGAACCGGCGGATGGGGATGCGACGCATGACGTACTGGTCGATGCCGTAGCCGATGGCGTTCGAGAACACGCCGGTCAGCAGGCACAGCACGAGCAGGGTGGGTGACACCCACACCGGACCGCTCCACGGCGCGCCGATTGGTGCGATCGCGACCGTGCCGATGGCGAGACCGACACCGAGGCCGGTCACCCCGCGACCCAACTGCGCCACCCGTGAGCCCACCACGATGTACGCGGCCCACATGGCCGAGGCCAGCAGGATGAAGACCAGACCGAGCGTGTTCTCGCCGATCTCGACCCCACCCAGGGTCACCACCCCGGTCACGGCCACCAGCAGCGCCACGGCGTTGCGGGGCGTGCGGGTCATCACGGCGGCCACCACGATCGGGCCGATGAACTCGATGGCCACGCTCTTGCCCAGGTCGATACGGGCGATGGCGAGATAGAAGAACAGGTTCATCAACGCCGTGGCGATGCCGAAGACGGCGGCGCCGAGCAGTTGCCGGCGGGTCCACCCCCGGTGGAACCCCGGTGAGATCGCGAGGAGTGCGATGGTGGCACCCATCACCCGGAACCAGGCGACCGTCTGCGGCTCGACCCGGTCGAACAGGGTGACGGCGATCGACGCGCCGATGTACTGACTCAGCGCCGAGAGGACGAACAGGGCCTCCGGGGTGGCCGTGTCGAGGTAGCGGCCGACGGTCGGGCGGGTACGGGGCACCCGCGGCCCGGTCAGTCGAACAGGTCGGGATCGGTGCGGCAGATCTCCTGCCACAGCGGCTGGAACTGGAGCCAGCCGGCCAGGGGGTGTCCGGTCTGCTGGAACGTGTACGTCGCGTACTCGTCGCGGATCTCGATCGGGGTGCCAGCGGCCATCGCGGCCAGCTGCGCCTGGCAGTTGCGCTCCATGGTGATGAACCAGAACGCCGCGGCATCGACCGACTCGCCCACCGTGAACAGCCCGTGGTTCTGATGGATCGCGGCCTTGCCGGTGGGGAACAACGAGGCGAACTCCTCGCCCGCCGCGACCTCGAACACGACGGCGCCGCCCTGTTCGCTGATGACGGTGTGGTCACCGTAGAACGCGCAGGCGTCCTGGGTGAGCGGGGCGAGGGGGATGCCGAGTGAGCTGAACGCCTTGCCGTACGTGGAGTGGGCGTGGGCGGCTGCCACCACATCGGGCCTCGCCGAGTGGATGGCCGCGTGCAGCACGAACGCCGCCCGGTTCACCGGATGCGAGCCGTAGACGACGTCGCCGTCGTGGTTCACCAGGATCAGGTCGCTGGACCGGATGTGACGGAAGCTGATGGCGAACGGATTCACCCAGAAGTGATCGGTGAACTCCGGGTCGCGCACGGTGATGTGCCCCGCAACGCCCTCACCGAAACCGAGCCGACCGAACACCCGCAGCGCGCCGGCCAGCTTGGCCTTGCGATGGGCGCGCTCCTCGTCGAGGCTGTCGAACGTGGGTGGACCCTCGAGTGCCACCTGCTTGGGTGTCAGCTCGACGCCATCGATGGTGGGCGTGCTGGTGGGGGTGCCGGTCGCCGTGGTCGTGTCGGTCATGGCCATGGGTCCAGGGTAGTCCTGTGCGACGATCGTGCCGTGAGCCAGCCGAACCAATCCCCGTCCACACCGGTCGCGCCCGACTCGATCGCCCCACCTGCGGCGAACTACGCCCACGCCGTGCTCACCACCGGGGCATCCCGTTGGCTCCACACCTCCGGTGTGGTGCCGATCGCTCCCGACGGCACGGTGCCCGACGGCATCGGCGGCCAGGCCGACGTCGTGTGGGCCAACATCGGCGCCATGCTGACCGATGCCCGGATGACACCAGAACACATCGTGTCGGTCATCACCTACGCCGTGGTGGGTGAGCCGCTGGCCGACGTCATGGCCGCTCGCGACCGTTTCCTCGGCGGTCACCTGGTGGCGTCCACCCTCGTGACCGTCCCGGCCCTCGCCCGTCCGGAGTGGCGGATGGAGATCGCCGTGGTCGCGGCTGCGGCCGACTGACCACGTGTCTGGTCCCGTGGGCGTTCTACGCTCTCGGCATGGCCGACGAACCTCGCACCACCGACTCCGGCATCGACATCCGCCCGCTGTACACCGCCGACGACCTTGCCGGCTGGGACGCCGAGGCGCAGCTCGGGGTGCCCGGCCAGCCGCCGTACACCCGGGGTCCGTACCCGTCGATGTACCGGGGACGTCTCTGGACGATGCGGCAGTACGCCGGGTTCGGCTCGGCCGCCACCACCAACGAGCGCTTCAAGTTCCTCCTGGCCGCCGGCCAGACGGGTCTGTCGTGCGCGTTCGACCTGCCCACCCAGATGGGGTACGACTCCGACCACCCCCGCGCCGAGGGCGAGGTCGGCAAGGTGGGCGTGGCGATCGACTCGATCGACGACATGCGGGTGTTGCTGTCGGATCTCCCGCTCGACAAGGTCACCACCTCGATGACGATCAACTCGACGGCGGCGATCCTGCTGCTCATGTACGAGCTGGTGGCCGAGGAGCAGGGCGTGAGCTCGGAGCAGATCTCCGGCACGATCCAGAACGACCTGCTCAAGGAGTACATCGCCCGCGGCACCTACGTGTACCCGCCGCCCGAGTCGATGCGACTGATCACCGACATCTTCGCCTACTGCGCGAAGCACGTGCCCAAGTGGAACACGATCTCGATCTCCGGATACCACATCCGCGAGGCCGGCTCCACGGCCGTGCAGGAGATCGCGTTCACCCTCGCGAACGCCATCGCCTATGTGCAGGCGGCCATCGACGCCGGGCTCGACGTCGACGAGTTCGCCCCCCGTCTCAGCTTCTTCTGGAACGGGCACAACCACTTCTTCGAGGAGGTCGCCAAGTTCCGCGCCAGTCGGCGGATGTGGTTCACGATCATGACCGAGCGCTTCGGCGCGAAGGACCCCCGTTCGACCGCCCTGCGGTTCCACACCCAGACGGGCGGCTCGACGCTCACGGCGCAGCAACCGCTCAACAACGTGGTTCGGGTGGCGCTGCAGTCGTTGGCGGCGGTGATGGGAGGCACGCAGAGTCTCCACACGAACGGCTACGACGAGGCGCTCGGTCTCCCCACCGAGGAAGCCGCCCGCATCGCCCTGCGTACCCAGCAGATCATCGGATACGAGGGCGGGGTGACCGACACCCCCGATCCGCTGGCCGGGTCGTACCTGGTGGAGACCATGACCGACGAGGTCGAGCGGCTGGCCTGGGAGTACATCGAGCGGATCGACGAGATGGGCGGCGCGGTCGAGGCCATCCAGGCCGGGTACCAGATGGACGAGATCGACCAGGCCGCGTACGAGTACACGAAGTCGATCGACGACGACGAGCGCGTGATCGTGGGGGTCAACAAGTTCACGATCGACGACGAGCCCGAGCCACAGGTGTTCCCGATCGACCCGGTGCTCGAGCAGGGTCAGCGTGATCAGCTCGCCGAGCTGCGCGCCACCCGCGACAACGACGAGGTGACGGCGCGACTCGACGAGGTGCGCGCCGCTGCCAGGGGCACCCAGAACCTGCTCTACCCGATGAAAGAGGCGCTGCGCGCCCGGGCGACGCTCGGCGAGGTGAGCGACGCGCTCCGCGAGGTCTTCGGCGTCTACCAGCCCTGACCCGTGGCGCATCCCACTGACGACCCCACTGATGATCCCACTGATGATCCCACGGATGATCTCGGTCATCCGGTGCGGATCGACGGCCCACCCGCTCGGATCGTCAGCCTGGTGCCGAGTCTGTCGGAGACGCTCGTGTCGTGGGGCCTCGCGTCGCGTCTGGTGGGCGTGACCGACTGGTGCATCTCGCCCCCGGGCGCATTCGATCACGCGACGAGGGTGCGGGGCACCAAGAACCCCGACGTGGCGGCCATCGTGGCGCTCGCACCCGACCTGGTGGTGGCCAACGAGGAGGAGAACCGCCGGGCAGACGTGGAGCGGCTGCGCGCCGAGGGTGTGGCCGTGTGGGTCACGGCGCCCCGTTCGCTGACCGGCGTGGCCGCCTCGTTCGAACGCCTCGGACCGGTGCTCGGTGTCGACCGTGCGGCCTCGCGGCTGGCGGCGGAGATCCGCGGGGCGGTGGCGGGCGCGTCGGTGCACCGCCGGTCGCTGCGCACGTTCTGTCCGGTGTGGCGTGACCCGTGGATCGCCGTGGGTACCGACACCATCGCCGCCGACCTGCTCCGCTGCGCGGGCTTCACGGTCGTTCCGGAACTGGCGCGCTACCCGCGGGTGGAGCTCGACGACGTGGCCGAGCTCGACCCCGACGTGGTGCTCCTGCCCGACGAGCCGTACGAGTTCGGCCCCGACGATCACGGGGAGTTCGCCGGCTGGCGCGCGCAGGTGCGTGACATCGACGGAGCCACGCTCACGTGGTGGGGTCCGCGTACACCGGCCGCACTGACGACATTCGCCGCGCTCGCCCGCTCGCTGTGATGGTCGGATCGGCTGGATCGGTCAGACGGCCGAGGGAGGTTCGGTGAGTTCGGTGCCGTCGGGACGGTAGGTGTGCCAATGGCCGTGCTGATCGCGTCGCACCGTGAACCCGTGGTTGTGGAGCCGATTGTGATGTCCGCACTCGGGAGCTCCATTGTCCGGTGCGGTGGTGCCGAGGTGCTGCCAATCGTGCAGATGCGATCCCTCGCATCTGGTGACGGGGAGCGGGCACCCAGGATTCACGCAGCGCGCCGATGCGAGCATGACGGCGTCGCGGGCCGATCCGGTGAAGAGACGTTGTCGGCGACCCATGTCGATCACGACCGAGGCCGAGTCGACCACGACCCGCCGGATCTGGTGTGACCACATCGCCTCGATGATCGTGGCTGGCGGGACCACGGTGCCAGTGGAGGTCTCACAGCGACGATGGCGCGGATCGACGGGTGCTGCGGCGGCGGTGGCATCCGAGGTGTCCGGGGTCGACTGCAACATGGCGCTGACCGTGTGGTGGTCGATCAGGTAGTTCACGGTGACCGATGGCCCGCTGTCGGTGGGTGAGCCGGCCGCCCGCTCGAAGATGCGGTGCAGGGCGTCGAAACGCCGTTGGGCATCGGTGCGGCGCAGGTGCGAGGCGTTGGCGGCATCGCCGTGCCGGGCGCGGGCCTCGGCCCAATCGGCCTCCCACTCGGCGCGGGTGAAGTGATCGAGGATCTCGGCCATGGCGGCCGTGCTGGACGTGCAGCCGGAGGCGGAGAGGTGGCCGCTGGTACCGACCGATGTGAACGACGCCTTCCGCCGGGCGTGCGTGGCCGCCGCGTCACGATGGGCGCCGTCGAGATCGGCGAGCATCTCCCAGCGGTCGACCAGGGTACGGAAGTCGTCGAAGCTCAGCTTCTCGGCGTGGTCCACCATGATGGGCACGACGTCGGGCAGTTGATCACCGCAGCGCGGGTTGGCGAACGCCTTGCCCAGGCGGTGGCACTGCGCCACCCCGATCTCGCCGGCTCGCATGGCCCTGCGGAACGTGGTGTCGGCGCGGGTGAGGCGGGCCGTGCGGGCCCGGGCGGTGGCTTCGGCTCCGGACCAACGCCCGAGTGCTCGACACCATCCGGTGATCGATCGGTGACCGTCGGCGAGGTGGTGGCCGGCGGTGTCGGCCGCGTCGATCACCTCCACCAGCGCGGCTTCGATGAGGCGACGCTGCCGGTCGAGGTGTTGGAACCACACCGCGGCATCGTGCGCCGACATGGTGCCCAGCTCGTCTGAATCCGGCAGGGTCACCGGATCGAGGGTCGGAGTGTTCATGATGACCGTCCTTCGTTCGGGAACAGGACGGGAGGTCGGAGTCCCCACATCATGCGCATGGGGGTGTGACATCCGGGCGGGAGCCGGAACCTGCCAGGGGTGCGAGGGCTCAGGTGGGCGACGGTCGATCGGGCCAGACCACGTCGACCACGAGGCCCGCATGGTCGCTCGAGATCACCCCGGTCCGCGGGGTGTGGAACGCCAGCTCCGCCGACAGCACGCGTCCGGCATGGCCCCGACGCCGGAACGGGTCGCCCACGAACACGTAGTCGATCCGCTTCCGGTTCACGTTGAGCCCGGCGGCGATCGGGTTCGTCCGCCAGTCCTGGGTGTGACCCGGCCCGCTGCCGGCCACCCGCCACGCATCCTGGTAGAAGGCGGTGCGGCCGTCGAGCGGGGTGAGCGAGGTCAGGAACCGGATCTCGTCGCTGTCGGGTTCGGCATTGAAGTCACCGCACAGGACGATCGGCATCGCGTCGCGGTCCCTGCCGAGACCGGTCACCGTGTCGAGATCTCCACGTACGGATCGGATGATCTCGTCGATCACCACCACCTGGGCCCGTCGGTGCAGCCCGTGCGTGGGGGCCGAGGCGAGGTGACAGGCGAACACATCGAGACCGGCGGTGCGGGCCAGCAGCAGCGACCAGGGCACCGCCGTGGCGAAGGCATCGTCGTCGGGCACGGTGGGGAGGCGATGGTACTCCGTGTGGTCGATCGGCCACCGCGAGATCACGGCGCAACCGAAGTGCAGTCCCGGATCGGGCCAGAGCGACTCGCCGAACGGTGCACCACCGAATGCCCAGTGGCGCGCCGGTCCGGCCAGGTGATCGACGATCCAGCCCGCCGTGTTGGGCGACGCCGGATCCTCCCAGACCTCCTCGAGGCAGACGATGTCCGGGTCGAGGTGGTCGATCCACGAGACGATCTCGACCCGCCGAGCGTCCCAGTTCGGCTCCAGCAGCGAGCCCATGTTGAGCTGCACCACGCGCAGCCTCGGGGCCGTCACCGCCGCCTCGACGTCCACGTCGACGTCGAGGTCCACGTCGGGCCGGTCGACGGTCTCGCTCACGCCCCGAGTGTACGCGACCACCCACCGACGAGATCCGGGACGGCTGGCGCCGATGCGGCACTGCCGTCGCGGGTCGGCCGGTCGTCAGGCGGCGGAGATCGCGATCACCGTCACGACCACACTGAGCAGGCCCATGCCGGCCGGGACGGCGTAGGTGGCCCACTGCGGATAGCCCTTGTGGCCCGGGGCCAGCACCACGAGCGCACACAGCGCGCCCGCCACCACGCCGCCGAGGTGGCCGCCGATGGAGATGCCGGGGATGGTGAACGTGATGAGCAGGTTCAGCACGAGGATCGTGCCGATACCGGTCGAGAACGGATTGACGCCCCGGATGCTGTACCCCACGAACGCCGCGCCCATCAGTCCGAACACGGCGCCGGACGCGCCGCCGTGGAAACCGTTCGGCTGGAGCACCATGGCCCCGGCCGAACCACCCAGCAGCGCGGCGAAGTAGAGCAACGTGAAGCGCACCCGACCGATGGACGGCTCGAGCAGCTGACCGAGCAGGTACAGCAGGTACATGTTGAACGCGATGTGCAGCAGGCCGAAGTGGAGGAAGCCCGAGGTGACGATGCGGTACCACTCACCCGTGAACTCGACGATCTGGGCGTTGAGGCCCAACCGGAGCTGCCCTTCGGAGATCCCGCGACGACCGGCGCTCGTCGGGTCCTGGGCGATCACCCACACGTACACCAGCACGTTCACGACGATGAGCGACATCGTGACCAGCAACGACTGCCGGGCGCTCCAGAAACGTGCCCGTGTCGCCATGTCGGGCCGGGACGACTTGGCGCACTCGAGGCAGTTGCTGCCCACCGACGCCTGCACCAGACACTCACCGCACGCCCACTTGCCGCATCGCGTGCAGCGGCGGCCGGCGTCGCGATCGGGGTGGCGGTAGCACGTGGTGCGTTCGCTCGAACCGCTGGTCGGTGGGCCCGGAGGGGGTGGCGGGAGCATCGACATGATCGGGGTCAGGGTAGTGAATCCACCCCGGCCTGCCACCCCGGACCCGACCCCGAGTCCCACCACGTACGGAGATGGCTCCACGCGAAGATCCCGGTGTCGTGGCCGTCGCTCCACCGCACCGAGATGCCCCAATTGCCGTGCAACTCGGCGTCGAGGATCGAGATCGTGTCACCCTCGTACGCCGCTCGTCCCTGGTCGCGCTTGCCGCGGCAGCCGGCACAGGGACAACCGAGTCGGAGCGCCATCACCGGGAACGACGCGGTCACACCGTCGTCGTAGGTGATGCGGACCTCGAGCTCCCGCTCGACCTCCACGTCGACCACCTGCACCGACGGTTGCTCCACGGGATCAGGGTACCGGTGGGGGCCGCGGTCACGGTGGCTCCGATCGCAGCCCCGTCGGGCTCGTTGCCTACGGTCGGCTGCATGGCATGGGACTTCGAGACCGAACCTGAATTCCAGGAGAAGCTGGACTGGATGAAGGGGTTCGTGCGCGACGAGATCATCCCGCTCGAGACCCTCGACGAGCAGTGGCGTTCCCCCGAAGGTCGCGACGTGTTCCGCCGCATCACCGATCCGCTGAAGGAGGAGGTCAAGCGCCAGGGCCTGTGGGCCGCGCATCTGCCGCCCGACATGGGCGGGCTCGGCTTCGGCCAGGTGAAGCTCGGCCTGATGCACGAGATCCTCGGTCAGTGCGTGTACGCGCCGGCGGTGTTCGGGAACCAGGCGCCCGACTCGGGCAACGCCGAACTGATCGCCGTCGGTGGCACCCGGGACCAGAAGGAGCGGTGGATGCAGCCGCTGCTCGAGGGCAAGTACCGGTCGTGCTTCTCGATGACCGAGCCCACCGCCGGCGCCGACCCCACGCTGCTGTCGACCCGGGCGGTGCGTGATGGCGACGAGTGGGTGATCAACGGGCACAAGTGGTTCTCGTCGAACGCGTCGATCGCCGACTTCTTGATCGTGATGGCCCGCACCGGCGACGACGACCCCGAGCAGCCATCGCGATCGCGCGCCTACCAGGCGTTCTCGATGTTCATCGTTCCCGCCGACACCCCGGGCGTGAACATCCTCCGCGACGTGCCGACCATGGGCGAACCCGACCACAAGACGGGTGAACCGGGCGGCCACGCCGAGATCATCTACGACGACGTCCGCATCCCGTTCGACAACATCGTGGGCGGCGAGGCGGGCATCGGTCAGGGTTTCTCGCTGGCGCAGAAACGGCTCGGGCCGGGCCGGATCCACCATGCGATGCGGTGGCTGGGGCAGTCGCAGCGGGCGTTCGACCTGCTGTGTGAGCGGGCGCTCACCCGCTACACGCACGGGTCGATCCTGGCCGAGAAGCAGATGATCCAGGACTGGGTGGCCGAGAGTTACGCCGAGCGTCAGGCCGCCCGTCTGCTCACGCTGCATGCCGCCTGGACGATGGATCAGCTCCACGCCGCCGGCAAGCACTACAGCGACGCCCGCGTCGAGATCGGCGTGATCAAGTTCTGGGGTGCCAAGGTGCTCTACAACGTGATCGACCGGGCCATCCAGATCCACGGCAGCCTCGGCTACACCACCGATCTGCCGCTCGAGTCGATGTACCGCGCCGCCCGTGCGGCTCGCATCTACGACGGGCCCGACGAGGTCCACAAGGTGACGGTGGCCCGCCAGGTGCTGAAGAACTACCGGGCGTCGGAGCCGTCGATCGAGCACGTCCCGACGCGCCGGGCCGCGGCGATCGAGAAGTTCGCCGACCACCTCGAATCGCTCACCCTCAACGAGTAGGTCGGACTCGACCACTAGCGCGAGTAGGTGCCGGTCATCACGGCCGACTCGAGCGCCAGCCCCTCGACCAGTGCTGCGGTGGCCGAACCGCTCTCGCCGTCGATGCCATCGAGCTGCTGGTCGAGCGCGTGGATCGCGAAGCGGTACGTGTGCTCGGAGCCCTCGGGCGGGCACGGTCCGCTCCAGCCGTCCACACCGAACGAGTTCGTCCGTTCGGTGGCCCCGAGCGGCACCTCACCCTCGAGGGTCGAGACCGTGGCCGGGTCGATGCCCGTCACCACCCAGTGGACCGCGCCGGCGGTCTGCTCGTCGACCACCGTGATCGCGAGCTCGATCGTGCCGTCGGGAACGCCGGTCCAGGTGAGCGCCGGTGAGAGGTCGGCGCCGTCGCAGGCGTGCCGCTCGCTGATGGGGGCACCATCGCGCCACGCTGCGAACAGCTCGAACTCGGCGAAGTCGGGGAGTGTCTCGAGATCGCCGTCGAACGCATCATCGAACTCGTCGTCGGTCGGGAACTCGACCGGGCCGTCGAACTGTCCGGGTGGGGCCGTGGTGGGTGGTGGCACGTCGGGGGGTCGGAGCTCGCGCCCGTCGCCGGTCGCACACCCAGCGGCCACCGTCACCAGCGCCAGCGTCGATCCGAGCAACACCGCCAACGCACTGCGACGTCGGCGTGACGGGTGACGGGCGGACCTGGGCACGTCTCGGAGCGTACCGATAGCCTCGGCGTGGTGTCCGATCGCCTCACGCTGCTCTCCGTGCACGCCCATCCCGACGACGAAGCGTCGAAGGGTGCGCCCACCGTCGCCAAGTACCACGCCGACGGCGTCCGCACCGTGCTGGTCTGCTGCACCGGGGGTGAGGAGGGAGACCTCCAGAACCCGTCGCTGCGCGAGCCGGGACAGCCGTTCCACGGACTCACCCCCGAGCAGGAGCGCGAGCTGGTGATCCAGATGCGTCCGGCCGAGCTGGCGGCCTCGGTCGCGGTGATCGGATTCGACGACGTCGTGATGTTCCCGTATCGCGATTCGGGCATGCCCGAATCGCCCAGCAACGAGCATCCCGAGTGCTTCCACCAGGCCGATCTCGACGAGGCCACCGAGCGGCTGGTCGAGGTCATCCGCCGCGAGCGACCACAGGTGATCCTGACCTACGGCGACGACCAGCGTGGCTACCCGCATCCCGATCATCTCCGGGTGCACGACATCTCGGTGCTGGCGTTCGACCGAGCCGGCGATCCCGCGTGGTACCCCGACGCCGGCGAGGCGTTCCAGCCGTCGAAGCTGTACTACACGGCCTGGTCGAAAGCCCGCATCCTGGCGGTGCACGACGCCCTCATCGCCAAGTACGGCGAGTCGCCGTTCGACGAGAACTGGCTCGAACGCCCCGACATGGACCACCGCATCACCACCAAGCTCGACGTCGGGCCCTTCATGTTCGCCAGGTCGGGTGCGCTGCGCGCCCACGCCACCCAGGTCGATCCCGCCGCCGGCTTCTGGTTCGGTCTCGACGACGACGAACTGGCCGCGGTGTACCCGTGGGAGGACTGGATCCTCGCCCGGTCACTGGTGGGTCCCATCCCTGCGGGCGACGACGAGCGCGACCTGTTCGCCGGCGTCCTCACCGATGTCGGTGCCCGAACGGCCGGCTCGTGAGCGTCCAGTACCGGGTCGTGGTCGCGAAGAAGGACGAGCGCATCGAGGGTCCGGACGATGCCGACGTGGTGATCACGGTGCCGATCGACGTGGCGACCGACGACCACTTCGACGCGCAGATCGAATTCATGCGTGGCCGACTCAAGGCGAGCGGTCACACGGGCCAGCTCATCGACGTCCTCACGTCGGGTGCCGCAGCCGAGACGATCAGCCGTCTCGCATCGCCGTCCTGAGCTCGCGGTAGCCGATCAGCTCGGCGCCCTGCTCGTCGAGCAAGCGGGGGAGCAGCGGGTCGGTCGTCACGAGCTCGAGATCGTCGATCCACCCCTGGGCCGAGGCCGTGAGGGCGCGCACCTCCGGCGTGTCGACGGCGGGCTGGACATGGATCTCGGTCACCCCGGGTCGGAGCGATCCGACGGCCTCGTGCACCCGCTCGCGCGAGCCGGCGCGCCAGTCGTGGTCGAAGTGGTCGGGGAAGACGATGCCCTCGTCGATGGCCAGCTGCCGGAACGGGAAGCCGGCCTGCTCGGTCGAGACGGTCGACGGCAGGCGGATCGGCAGCTGGTAGTCGACGGCCAGGTCGAGGTAGACGTCGAAGAACTCGGGCCGCAGCGTGATGGCGGTGAGATGTGGTGCGAGGTGGGTGACGTCGAGCCCCCAGGCGAGCGCCCGATCGACCTGGGCGCGGAGCTCTCGCCGGACCTCGTCGGGATCGGCGTGCTCCCACAGGTCGCCGAGATTGCGCGGGAACCCACCCTCACCCGACTGCAGCGACGGGGCGTGCGTGATGGGACCCCAGCGGTACACGGCGTGCTCGGCGTTGAGGGTGAGGTGCACCCCGAGATCGTCATCGGCTCGGGCCTCACCGGCGGCGTGGAGTGACCAGGGTGCGGGCACCATCAGCGATGCGCAGGTGGCGAGGCCGTCGCGCAGCGCCCGGAACACCCCCACGTTGGCGGCATGGCACGAACCGAGGTCGTCGCACGAGATGATCACGAGCTTGGCGTCGGGGGACCGCCCGAGCCGTTCGGCGAGGGTACCGGCGGAGGTGTTCCCGGGCGTCACAGGGGAGTCGGCCACGACCGCGACGCTAGCGGCGTGCGAGGATGCGCCGGTGACCCCCGACGAGATCATCGAGTCGCTCGACCTCCGCCCCCATCCGGAGGGCGGACAGTACGTGGAGACCTGGCGTGGCGCCGACGGTCCCGATGGCAGGTCCGTGGGGACGGCCATCTACTACCTGCTCCGGGCCGGGGAGCGTTCGCACTGGCACCGGGTGGACGCCACCGAGCTGTGGCTGTTCCACGCCGGTGGCCCGATCACCATCGACGTGGCGGACGATCACGGCAACGCCGAGCGCACGCTGCTCGGCCCCGACATCGCCGGCGGAGAGCGGCCACAGCTGGTGATCGCCGCCGGCGCGTGGCAGACCGCCACGCCGATGGGATCGTGGACACTCGTGAGCTGCATCGTGACGCCCGGCTTCGAGTTCGAGGGCTTCGAGCTGGCCCCCGCCGGGTGGCAGCCCGGGTCACCGCTCGGCTGACCGCCGGGGTCGGGTGCCTCAGATTCGTTCGATCACGGTGCCGGTGCCGAGACCGCCACCGCAGCACATCGACACGAGGCCGTGGCGACCATCGATGCGCTCGAGTTCGTAGAGGGCCTTGGTGAGCAGGAACGCGCCGGTGCCGCCGAGGGGATGACCCAGAGCGATGGCGCCGCCGTTGGGGTTCGTCGTCTCGGGATCGGCACCCACCTCCTTGGCCCAGGCGAGCACCACCGAGGCGAAGGCCTCGTTGATCTCGAAGGTGTCGATGTCGTCGATCGACAGGCCGGTGCGCTCGAGCAGGCGCTGGGTGGCGTCGATCGGGCCGGTGAGCATGAGCACCGGATCGACCCCCACGAGACAGGTGTCGACGATGCGGGCCCGCGGCGTGAGGCCGAGCGCTGCTGCCTTCTCCTCGGTCATCATCAGCACGGCAGCGGCGCCGTCGGAGATCTGCGAGGAGTTGCCGGCGGTGTGCACGCCGTCTTCGCGTGCGACGGGCTTGAGCGACGCGAGCTTCTCGAGCGAGGTCTCGCGCAGTCCCTCGTCCCGCTCGACGGTGTGGGTGCTGCCCGTCGGCTCGCCGTTCTCGTCGACGTCGGGCGCCTCGACCGGGATCCACTGGCCGTCGAAGCGGCCCTCGGCCCACGCCCGGGCGGCACGCTCCTGTGAGGCGAGCCCGAACCGATCGGTGTCGTCACGGGTGATGCCCCACTTCTCGGCGATGCGCTCCGCCCCCTCGAACTGGGACGTCATCTCGTACTGGCCGAAGTAGGGCTTGGGGATCGGAACGCCGAGGCCCAGCTTCTTGGAGCTGTTGCTGCCGATCGGGATGCGGCTCATGATCTCCACACCACAGGCGACGGCCACGTCGACCACGCCCGAGCCCACGAGGGACGCCGCGAGGTTGGTGGCCTGCTGGCTCGAGCCGCACTGGGTGTCGACGGTGGTGGCGGCGGTGGTGAGCGGGAGGCCGGCCGACAGCCAGGCCGTGCGGGTGACGTTGAAGCTCTGCTCGCCCACCTGGCTCACACAGCCACCGACCACCTGGCCGACCTCGGCCGGGTCGATGCCCGAGCGCTCGATCACGGCGGCCTGCACTCGGGCGAGCACCTCGGCCGGGTGCATGGTGGACAGGCCACCGCCACGGCGTCCGATGGGGGTGCGGACGGCATCGACGATCACGACGTTGTTCGACATGCTCCCGAGCTTACGGAGCGACCACCCGCCGGAGAGAAGCGGCGAGGTGGTGCGTCATCGGCTCGCCCACGGCGGCCATCCGCAGCGTGTAGTCGAGGGTGTCGCCCTGCAGCCGGAAGGTGCGCTCGAGTCCGGTGACCGACTGCGCGGTCGGCGTGAGCCCGATCATCGTGGAGACGAGTTCGATCACGGTCACGCCGGCCGTGTCGTCGGTCGGGACGACGCGCACGGAACCGGTGGCGATCTCGGTCACGCCGGTCGGGTGGGCCAGTACCAATTCGACGCGCTCGGGGGCGACGGCCCGCCAGTAGCCCGTCTCGGCGTGCAGCGGCCGACCGTCGTCGCCGGCCCGGGTCCGCTGGCCGTAGGTCAGGAACGGCTTGCCCACGTGACCGAACGTGACCTCCTCGGTGTAGGAGAACGTGTCGATCGTCGGGTACTCGCCGGTGCCCTCACCGCGCCAGGAGCCCACCAGACCGGTGAGGAGCCCGATGTCGGGGTGGAGAGGAGGATGGCGTTGCGGGTCGCTCATGGCCCTCACCGTACGACGACCGAGCCGAGTCGGGCGGTGCAGCCGTGCTACGCAACGGGGGTGGACGAGTTCGCACCGCTCAACGTTCCCCTCGAGACCCACCAGGGCGCCCACCGGTACGCCCACGTGGTGGGGACGTCGGTGTGGCTGCACGATCGGCCGATCGACCCGGGATGGGCGGCCCACTTCATCGGCCTCGTCTCCGGCACCGCCTGGTGGGCCGTCGACGTGCCGCACGGCGATGACCCCAGCGATGGTGCCGCGGTGGATCTCTACGGGTTCCACGGGCGATCGAGCGAGGCCGAGTGGTTGGCGGCCGGCCGCGCGGTGCAGATCGTCGAGTGGGCACGGACCCACCGGTTCTGCGGGCGTTGCGGCACGCCGACGGGGCCCGCGCCGAGGGAGCGGGCCATGCAGTGCCCCGACTGTGGTCTGCTCGCGTACCCGCGGGTGGCGCCCGCGATGATCACGCTCGTCACCCGTGGCGATCCGGGTCGCGATCAGGAGGCGCTGCTGGCCCGGGGCGTGCAGTGGAAGGTGCCGATGTACTCGTGTCTGGCGGGTTTCGTCGAGCCCGGCGAGTCGCTCGAGGCCGCGGTGCACCGCGAGGTGACCGAGGAGGTTGGCATCGTGGTCGTGAACGCCACGTACCGGGCCAGCCAGCCCTGGCCGTTCCCCCACAGTCTGATGGTGGGCTTTCGCGCCGAGTACCAGTCGGGTGAGATCGAGTGCGACCCGAGCGAGATCGCCGAGGCCGGGTGGTACCGACGCGACCAGCTCCCGATGGTGCCCCCGGGCATCTCCATCGCTCGTCGTCTCATCGACGAATGGATGGGCGAGGGCGACACCTGACGGTCGCCAGGGTGTGCGGCGTGCCGTCGGAAGGTGTCGATCAGGTGAAGTAGCCGAACACGTCGACGATCGTGTGGGTGAGCGGTGAACCCGCCGCGAGCGGTCCGGCGTCCACCCGGATGCGCATCACCCCGTCGGCCGACGGTGCGATGATGCCGGCGTTGGCCACCGTGGTGCCGGCGAGCGTCCAGTTCAGCGCGGAGGTGGGTGGCTCGGGACCGTCCGCCGGCCACCCGCTCAGGAAGCCCGGGATCGAGGTGCCGGTGGCGGTGAGGTTCCACACGACGGCCGTGGGCGACGCCGAGAGCTCGAACGACGCGACATCGCCGGCCCGCACGTCGGCGGTGGCCCCGGAGGTCAGCAGCGCACCGAGTTCCCTGGAGTCGAATGCCCGCCCCGGCCGCACGGGCACGAATCGACCCCGCTCGGAGCTGGGGGCCGCGGCCGAGGTGATGTAGCCGGTGACATCGGCGATGAGGTGTGCCGAGCCCCCCGGTCCGAGTTCGGCGTGGAGCCCCACACCGCCGCTCGTGACCGGCACGATCACGGTGTTGGCCGAGGTGGCGCCGTCGGTGAGATTGAGCGTGGACGTGCGTCCGATCTCGTCGGTTCGCCCACCGGGGAACGCCTGCACGAAGCCGATCCCGCGGGTCTCGGTGGCGGTCACGTTGACGACGAGCGCCGCCACATGGGCGGGGTTCACGCCGCCGGGAACGCCGAACCCGATCTGTTGCCCGGTCGCAACGGGTACGCCGGTGGAGCGGGTGTCGAGCACGCGCTGGGCCGCCGGGAGCTCGACGAGCCGACCGGCCGCCACCGGGCCGTCGGAGGATTCGAAGGTGCCCAGTACGTCGATCAGGAGGTCGCCACCCGACGTCGAGTAGATCGAGAACGTGCCGTCGGCGCCGACCGGCACCACCATGAAGTTGGGTCGGGTCTGCGTCGCGGTGTCGATGTTCGAGTTCGAGAACCCCGAGAGGGTGGCGCGCCGGGTGGGGAACGCCTGGGTGAAGCCCGGTCGCTCGGCCGAGACCACCGTCACGTTCGCCACCACGGCGGTGACCTGGTCGGGGTCGGCGCCGGGGATGCGGTCGACGGGGAGATCGACGATCCGTCCGGGCCACCGGTCGCCGATCAGCGGTGCCGGCCCGATGGGTGAGGTGGGCCGGGTGTCGAGCACCCGCGTGGGTGTGGCGAGGGGGACGTAGCGCGATGGTTCGCCCGTGACGGCACCGATGGGGGGTGCAGGGAACCGGAACTCGCCGGTGCCCGAGACGTTGTCGCGCCCGGCGGGCCCGCGGTCGATCACCGTGTGGCGCACGAGGTCACCCAGTGACCGGGAGTCGGCGGCCAGGCCGGCGCCGAGCAGCACGGCAGCACCGCCGGCCACCACGGGAGCCGATGCGCTCGTGCCGGAGAAGGTGCCGCCGAACGTGAAACTGGCCGAGCCCGAGGGGGCCGCCACGTCGGGCTTGATGCGACCGTCGTTCGTGGGCCCCTGGGAGCTGTAGCTGCCGACCACGCCGCTGGCCGGGGGGTCGACCGCCCCGACGGCAACCACTCCGGGGTTCCGCGAGTCGACCACGGGTGTGGCCGCGGAGAACGGGGCCTGCGTGTGCTCGGCGATGCCGTCGGCGTAGTCGAGGATCTCGAGCACGTCACCTGCGGGGCTGCCGCTGATCAACTGGACCCGGAGGTAGAACTTCGATCCCGACGGTGGGCACGCCGTGCCGTTGGTGAAGAGCTCGAGCGGTGGGGCGCCGTCGGTCTGACGGAACGTGGACGATGCCACGATCTGCCCTGCCTCCGGATTCCCGATGGGCGCGCGGTGGATGAAGACGTCGTAGTCGGTGCGCTGCGCTGGCGGGAGATCCCAGTCGTTCGCCCATCGAACGCCGCCTGGAGCGATGCACCCGTTGAACGGGAGCCAGGTGTTCGTGCCCGACGGCCCGAACGCCACGTACTCACCCACGAGACGCACGGGCTGGCGGTAGTAGCGGTCGAGACCACTGTTGCCACCGGAGTTCACCCAGGTGAGTCCCCGGCCGACGGCGTAGTCGGCGAGGGCGGTGAGGGCACCCCGACCGTCGCCCGGACCGTCGTACCGGCTGCCGAGCGATCGGTTCACGATGCGGACACCCTGCTCGGCGAACCAGTCGACCAGCGCGTAGTAGTCGCTCTCGGTCGCGGCGCGGCCCACGTAGATCTGGGCGTCGGGGGCCATGTCGCGGATGATCTCGACCACGGCTGGTCCGTGGTCGTCACCGATCTCGGGTGCCGGTGCGAAGAACTGCGACGAGCAGTCGGCGCCGAACTCGAGGCAGCGGGCGGTCACTCCGGGGATGGGTTCGGGCCCCATCCGGTCGGTGTCCCAGAACGCCGGGACGTTGAAGAAGTCGATCACGCCCACCCGCACGCCGGCACCGGTGAAGCCGACCTCGTGCCAGGCGTCGGCCCCGGTGATGGCGACGTGGTCGGCCACCGATCCGCTCGTGACCAGCCCGCTGGTCGCTCCCGAGCCAGCGAGCCGCTGGGGTCGCACGTCGAGCACCAGCGGGGATCGCAGCGTGGCCGACGTGGCGGCCTCGAGGTCGAGCACCGACCGGAGCGGCACCTCGGCCAGGACGACCCCCGACGGTGTCTCGGCGATCACCGTGCCACCAGCGTCCGTGACGGCTGCTCGGGCCTCGGCGGTGCCGTGCCCGCCGGTGACCAGTTCGCCGGTGACCAGTTCGAGGGTGACGGTCTCGTGGCGCCACGGACCGGCCGGAGCGCGTTCGATGGTCGAGCGGAGATCGAGGCTGGCCAGCTCACCGTGATCGTCGCCGTGATCGTCCCCGTGATCGTGCCCGTGATCGTGCCCGTGCTGGGCGTCCGGGCCGTGGGCTCCGGCGGTGGCCGTGTCGACGATGCTCGACGGGCCGGCGAGCACGATCGTCGCGACCAGCGCCAGCCGGCGCGCCATGCTCGCCGGGCGCACGGTCAGTCCCCGTGACCGTTCGTGTCGGGCATCAGGTGCTCGGCGAAGAACTCGAGGATGATCTCGGCGCGCATCCGGCGGTGCACCGGCGACCCCGCCCGTGAGAGCTCGTGGTTCTCGCCCGGGAACCGGTAGAAGGTGACGTCGCGACCCAGCAGGCGCAAGGTGATCCAGAGCTCTTCGGCCTGGTTGACCGGGCAGCGCAAGTCCTCCTCGGAGTGGATGATGAGCATCGGGGTGTGGATGTCGCGGGCGAGCATGATCGGCGACATCCTGAGGTACTCCTCGGGGTCGTCCACGGCGTTGGGTCCGTGGATCGTCCGGAACCCGGTGGCGATGTCACTGGCCCATTCCTCCGAGAGCATGTTGTTGACGGCGCGTTCGGAGCAGAACGCCCGGAAGCGGTTGCCGTGACGAGCCGCCAGCATCGTTGCCATGTAGCCGCCGTAGCTGCCGCCGATCATCCCGACGCGGGTGGGGTCGCAGAAGTCGTAGCGTTCGAGCGCGGTGTCGAGCACCGCCATGACGTCGTCCACGTCGACCGTGCCCCAGCCGGTACCCGGCACCGTCGGGTGCTTCGGCCCCATGATCGCCTGGCCCCACGCGGTGTGGCGACCGCTGCCGCCGCGAGGGTTCGACATGAGTACCACGAACCCGGCCGCGGCCTGCATCTGGGCCTCGTCGAAGAACGACTCGCCGTACTGGGTGAAAGGGCCGCCGTGCACGTTCACCAGCACGGGGTAGCGCTGCTGCGGGTCGAAGTCGCGCGGCCGCATGATCCAGGCATCGATCTCGTCGGAGCCGCCGTCGGCACCGCCCGTGCACGGCGCGGCGAACTTCTCCCACCCCGGGTAGTGCCGGGTGAGCGTGGTGAGGGCCGTGTCGGCACCGTCGCGGATCACTCGGATCTCGCTCGCGTGTGCGGCGGTGGTGCACGCGTAGGCGATCACGCCGGCGCGGGTGTCGGCCGAGAACGCCGTGATCGGACCCGAGGTGAGCGCGACCGGCCCGCTGCCGTCGACCGGCACGCGGTACAGGTGGTGGTCGCCGCGATCCTCGGCCCCGGCGAGCACGGTGTCGGGGCCGAGCCAGCAGGGCAACTGGGGGGTGGTGTACGACGCGAAGCTGCGGTCGATCGTCTCGCTGATCCAGTGGTGTTCTCCACCCTCGATCGGGATCACCCCCACCTTGCCGTTCTGCGAGCTGACCATGGGGTCGTCGGTGCCCAGGAACGCCACCTGTGAACCGTCGGGGGAGACGGCGGGGAACCCGTAGTTGCCGGTCTGGTGGGTGAGCGCCCGGATCTCGCCGTCGAGTGGCACGACGTAGAGATCTTCGGCCATGTCGAGGTCCCATGTGTCGTGGCGCTGGGCCGAGGTCACGACCGCGCTGGAGTCGGGGAGCCAGGAGACTCCGCCGTGCTGGAACTCCCCGGGCGTGAGGTTGCGCGGCCGACCGGTGCCGTCGGCGGCCACGACGTAGATGTGCCTGGGGCGGTCGAACACCCAGTCCTCGCCGTTGAGGCGCGAGAAGAAGCGCTCGATCCGGCGCGGCGCCTGCCAGCTGACGTCGTCGGCCTCGTAGCGTTCGTGCCGGGTGCGGCTGGTGAACGCGAGCCACCGGCCGTCGGGCGACCACGTCACATCGGTGATCGCCTCGGGCAGCGTGCAGACCGTACGGACCTCACCGGGGCCGCCCACCGGGAGGACGTGCAAGGTGGCATCACCGGTCTTCTCGCCCCGCCGTGAGGTGAAGGCCAGGAACCGTCCGTCGGGCGACCAGGCGGGCGTGCCGTCGTGTGGTCCGGCGCTGACGGGTGCGTGGTCCAGCCACACCCGACGCACGTTGGTGTTCCGGTCGAGGTCGACGGTCGACACCACGAAGGCCACGCTGGTCCCGTCGGGCGAGAGCGCCGGCGTGCCGGCTGCTGTGTGTCCGTCGATCAGATCGGTTGCGATGGCCGTGTGACTCTCGGTGCGCTCCACCGTGCCGACCGTACCCCAGCGCTGCGCGATCATCCCGACGGATGACGACTACTCGGCGATGCCGACCGGTGCGCCGTCGATGATCTGGTCGAGGTACTCGCTCATCCCGTATCCCACGGCAGGTGCGGACCCGTCACCGCGGTCGATCTCCCAGCGGGTCATGGCCTCGGAGATCCGGGTCTGGAGCCACTCGCCGTCGGGCGTCTGGCGCCGGTTGCGGAGCGGGATCAGGCTCACGGCGTCGCCGGTGAAGCGCCACTCCCGATCCGAACGACTCGATCGGATCACACCGGTCACGCGCTGGTGGTACTGCTCGTCACCCCGCGTCTCGGTCGTGATCTCGACCTGGTCGCACAGGTGCAGCGTGCCGTTGTCCCACACGAAGCCACCGCGGGTACCCGGACCGTCCCTGCGCGCCACCCGACTCGCCATGAACCCGAGGTCACGGTCGACGTTCGCGGTGAGCCAGCGGTAGTACCACGGGGCCTGCCAGAAGCGCGGGCCCCACGAGTGGTCGCGGAGACCGCACCCGGCGATCTCCCACTCCTCGTCGCCCACCCGGATGGTGCCGGTGGCCTCGACGAGCTGCTCGTAGTGCCCCTTCGCGAACTCCTCACCGGGCTTCTCGTGCGGGGTGTCGGGTTCGCCGCCGAACATGCTGGGTCGGCCCTGTCCGGTGAACGTCAGGTGCACCTCGCACGTCTCGGTCGGGTTGTTCGTGAACGCGGCCTTGGGGTCGGCCATCTGCTCGGGCTCGTCGAGGACGAGCACCTTGCCGGTGTACTCGACGCGGAGCTCCTCGAACGGCGTCACCATCGTCCATGTGAGCCCCCCGGCGTCGAGGGCGTCGTTGTTCTCGATGGCCGGTCGCTTGAACATGAACCCGACCCGACGACGATCGCTGCCCGGTGCGGGCGGGAGGTAGAGGCACACGGTCATCTCGGCCTGGCCCTCGTTCGCCCGGTTCCCCATCCGGAACCATCCACCCATCTGCTGGGTGGGGTCGAAGCAATTGATGTACATGCTCTCGTTGAAGTTCGGCTCGGGGCCGAGTTCGTGCATGTACTCGTCGGATTCGTCCAGTCTCACGGCCATCTCGTCACCGTACGGCCCGTCGACTCGCCAGCTCCCACTGAACGACCGTCCAGATGTGCCCGATCCCGGATGTCTCAGTCCCAGAGGGACAGCTGCTCCCAGGTCACGGCCACGTCGCTCACGACCGACCAGCGCAGGCGACCGCGTGGCCCGGGACGTCGCACCTCGAGCCGCTCCGGGCGGAGCGAGCGGGCGTTGCCGTCGGGATCGCGCAGTGTGATGCTCCCGTCAGGTGCCACCCCCGACACCGTGCCGGTCACCCAGCGACCGCGTTCGTGGCGGCGGAACCGCACGGCCTCGCCGTGGTGCAGGCCGAGTCGGCGGAGGAGACGGGGATCGGTCACGGTTCGCCGAGGGTGTGCTGGGGGGCGGGCGGCGGACTCAGGCGCCGTCGGACGCCTCGGCCACCCGACGCTGCAGCTTGCGCATGCCGGCCAGCCATCGCTCCGGTTGATCGCCCTTGAGACGGAGGTAGTCGGCCACCTCGGGGTGCGGGAACACGAAGAACTCCTCCGCCTCGATGGCCGCGTGCGCGGCCTCGGCCACGTCGTCGGGTTCGAGCACGATGCCGGCCATCCGGACCACGTTGCCGCCGGCCCCCGCTCCGAGTCCGTCGCCGGCACGCAACATGTGGGTGTTCACGCCCTGTGGGCACAGGCAGCTGACCCGCACACCCTGGTCGCCGTAGGTGATCGACATCCACTCGGCGAACGCCACCGCCGCGTGCTTGGTGACGCTGTACGGCGCCGAGCCGATCTGTGCCAGCACCCCCGCTGCCGAGGCCGTCGAGCAGAAGTAGCCCTCGCCGCGGGCGAGCCAACCGGGCAGCAGGTGCTTGGCGGCCCAACGATGGGCATGCACGTTGACGGCGAACGACGCGTCCCACACCTCGTCGGAACTCATCGGATCGCCACCGAAGCCCACGCCCGCGTTGGCGAAGAACAGGTCGATCGGTCCGAACGCCGCCTCCGCGGCCTCGATCAGCGTCACGTTGCCGGCTTCGGTGCCCACGTCGGCGATCACCTCGACCGTGCCGGGCAGACCGTCGGCCGCCTCGGCCACGCCGTCGCGGTCGGCCAGCACCACCTTGGCCCCCGCCGCGTGGAACCGGCGCGCGAGCGCTGCGCCGATCCCTCGAGCTGCGCCGGTGACGACCACGTGTTTGCCATTGAGTTGCATGTCACCATCGTAGGTACGCGCGCGACCGCCGAAAGGTCGATACCGTGTTGGTCAATGACAGACCAGCAGCTCTCCGTTCAGCAGCTCGACGTCCACCCCGCCGTCGGCGAAGTTCCGCACGACAGCGAAGCAGTGATCCGCGACGCGCTCGGCGTGATCGACGGCGCCCTCGCTCAGATGCTCCGCCGTGAGCTCGTCTCGTCCGGCGAGGTGGCAGATCTGCTCCTCGACGTGCGCACGTTGCTCACCACCACCACGTCGAGCTGACGACGCTGCTCGTTCGTCGGCCTGGCGGTCGACGTCGAGCGCTCACGAATCAGGCCGCCACCAGGTCGGCCATGGCCCGCTCGAGCGAACGTGCCAGCAGGGCCGGATCGGCCACCGCCGCGGTGTCGATGTTGAGACACATGTCGAGGCTGCCCAGGTACGACAACAACGTCATGTTGAACGCCACGCCGGCGAGCGGTCCCACCGGGTAGTTCTCGAGCAACTGCGCGCCCGCCACGTACATCGGGACCGGCGAGCCCTTCACGTTCGAGGTGGCGAAGTCGACGGTCTGCGCCTGCTGTCGGGCGAGACGCGTCACCAGCGAGGTGGGGAGCGTCGATGCCAGGGTCGCCAACGTGTCGAGCCCGGCCCCCAGGCTCTGCTCGCGGGCAGAGAGCGTGGCCTCGTGGATGGCGGCGAACCGCTCGCCGATCGGCATGTCGGCGGTCGGAACCAGCAGGCGCACCAACGAGAACGCGTTCGCCCCCGATGACTCGGTGCGGGTGCTGATGGCCATCGACGCCCGGAGCGACTCGACCGGCGACCCCATCTCGCGGTGGTAGCGCGAGGCCGCATCGGTGGCGGCCGTGAGGAACGCGGTGTTCAACGTGCCGCCCAGGCGCTTGGCCGCCGCCTTGGTCTCGTGGAACGGCGCCCGTGCCACCTCGAGTCGTCGACGCAGCGAGCGCTCGGTCCACAGTGGCGACCGCGCGTGCTCGGTGTCGGACAGCTGGCTGACGATGCCGCGGAACGTGTGGGCGGCAGCACTGCTGGCATCGGGCAACTGGGTCGGGTCCGACAGCAGCTCTTTCACCTGTCGCACCACGCCGATCGGCAGCCGCATACTCCCGGCCAGGAACTCGCGCAGCGCGACCACGCCGGAGTCGTCGACCGGCTGATGCGCCGCCACTGTGTCGGGATCGATGGGGGGTGGCTCCGGGGCATCGCGCTCGAAGTCGAAGAACTCGAGTGACAGCTGCACCCCCCGCTCACCGTCGGTGATCGTGTGGTGCAGTTTCTCGATGAGCGCAGCCTTGCCGCCGCGCAGGCCCTCCACCACCACGAACTGCCACAGGGGCCGCGTGCGATCGAACGGATCCGCCACCACCAGGGTGGCCAGATCGAGCAGCTGGCGCAGGGTGCCCGGCTTGGGGAGCGCGATCCGTCGCACGTGCAGATCGATGTCGAAATCCGGATCCTCCACCCACATCGGCGCCGACAGGTTGGCCGGCACCGGCGCCACCCGTTGCCGCAGACGAGGGATCGCGTAGCTGGCGCGCTCCATGCGCCGGCGGAGCTGGTCGAAATCGGGCTTCCGGTCGAGCACCGACACGTTCGCGAAGGTGGACGTCAGGTGTGGATCCTTCTCCAACCGCCACATCAGGCCTTCGGCGTCGCTCATCTTGCGGTCGAAGAACATCTCGGACATCCCGGGCACGCTACCCGAGCAGCTCAGAGGCGGTGGCGGCGGTGTCAGCGGGGAATGCTGGTGTGCTTGAACTCGTTGAGGATCGGCCACGAGAACTGGTCGAGCACCCGCTCGACGGTGGTCCGGCCGAACTCGAGATCGTCGCCGGCCGGCTCCAGGAGCCGAACGAACACTGCGGCGTCGCCCACCACGAAGGTGGGGACGCCCCACACCTCGTGACTCTCGGAGAACCGCACGTGCTCCTTCTCGATGGTGGCGAGCGGGCGACCGCTGTCGACCTCGGTCCACACGGTGTCGGGGTCGACCCCGACGCCGCCCAGCACCTCGCTGAGCACATCGCGGTCGCGGAGGCTGCCGGCTGCGAGGTGGCGGTGTTCGAACAGCGCGTGGTGCGCGTCGACGAACCGTTCGGGTTGGCCATCGCGTACGGCGATCGCCGCCTGCAGCGCCAAGATGCCCGAGTCCTGCTCGGGCCGCTCCCAGACGCTGGGCTGGCCCTCCTCGACGTGGGTCTGGCCGAGCGAGAACGGCAGGAACGTGACGTCCCAGTCGGCTCCGGCGCGGAGCCCGGCGATCACGTGGTCGTGGGCGATGCGGGCGTACGGGCACCGGTAGTCGAACGTGACGGCGAAGTTCCGGATCGTGGGGGGCATGGGGGGTGCAACGTCGTCGGCGTCGGCGTCATTCCCTCTGCTCTGCCGGAGCTGCAGGACGCGGATCAGCGATCGACGCCGAGGACGGTGAAGATGCGGCGGGCGAGCAGTCCGAACCCGATGCCCACCAGGGCGCCGGCCACGACGTCGGAGGCGTGGTGGATCCGGACGTGTGCCCGGCTCGTGCCGACCACGAACGCGATGGCCCACCAGAGCGGCGCCCGACGGCGGTCCCACCCGGTCAGCACGGTGGCGTTGAAGGCCGCCGCGCTGGCGTGTCCCGACGGGAACGACGACGTGCTGGGACGACGGACCGGCGTGCGATGGTCGCCCTCCATCGTGGGACGGGGCCGGCGGAAGATGCGCTTCACGCCCTGGTTGACGAGGAGGCTCTCGACACCCAGTCCGGCGGCCAGTGCGATCACCTGGTCGGGACGTCGCACCAGGAGGCCCCGGGTCAGGTTGGTGACGTGCCACACGGCGCTGAAGTCACCAGCCTGGCTCGCGGCGCGGAACACCGCGTCGACCCCATCGTGACCGCGGAAGCGTTCGAGGAGCGCGTCGGCGGCGGTGTCGAACCGGTCGACAGCGGGCCCGAACTGCGATCGGCCGGGAGCCATGGCGCCGCCGCTCACACCGTGGCCAGTCGCTGCGCCTCCGCGGTCTCGGCGGCGGCCCGGTCGGGATCGCCGCCGAACTCGGGGCACCAGCGCTGGAACGAGCACGACCGACAGAGAGCACTCTGGCGCGGTCGGAACTCACCGGTCACGCAGGCCCGCTCGACCGCCTTCCAGACGGCCCGGGTGCGGGTGGTGAGGAACTTGACGGACTGCGCCGTGGGCGTGGCGGTGATGGTCTCACCCGTCTTGAGGTACATGAGCCGCACGGCAGTCGGCCGCTGGCCGAAGACCTGATCGCACAGGAACGCGTAGAAGTGCACGCCGCCGAGACTCTTCTGCTCGAACTGCGCCGACGGGGCGCGACCGGTCTTGTAGTCGGTCACGATCAGTCCACCGTGCTGATCGAGTTCGAGCCGATCGATGATGCCGCGCAGGGTGAGGTCTCCGACGGGGGCCGCGAGCTTGAGCTCGAGACCGATCTCGCGGACCTCGGTCGGGTCTTCCATCTGCAAGTAGTTGTCGGTGAGCACCCGGCACTCGTGCTCGAACCGCTCGATCTCCTCGGCGCCGAGCCTCAGACCCGTGAAGTCGGGGTGGGAGCGGTACTCGGCCAGCGCCGTGTCGAGCGACTGCTCGAGCCGTTCGGCGGTGCGCTCCGGCGCTGGAGCGGTGAACAGCAACTCGAGCGCGCGGTGCACGAGCGAGCCGCGAGTGGTCGCCACACCGGGCGGTTCCGGCAATTTCTCGATGCTGGAGAAGCGGAACGCCATCGGGCAGTTGGTGAAGGCGTCGACCCGGGAAGGCGACAGGGTCGTCGGCACGTCGAACATGTCACCGATGGTACGTGAGGGGTGCGCGACCGGTGCGGGACCGGTGTTCGACCGGCCGGACGACCGGCGCGGCTCGGGTGAGCCGAACCTGCTGAGATGGTCGGGTGACCGGGAGCGCGTCGACCGAGATCCGCGGCCACCCGGGCGACGACCCCGGTCCGGGTTTCCCGGGTGGCCGGATCGCGCTGCTGGGCGTGCTGACGATCGTGGCGTACGGCTCGTGGTTCTACGGGTTCGGCGTCCTCATCGACGAGATCGAGGCCGAGCTCCCCGGCGGGTTGGCGCCGCTCACGGCCGGCTATGCCATCGCCCAGGTGCTGACCGGGGTACTGGGGGTGGTGGTCGGCCGGATGCTCGACCGCTCCGGAGCCCGCAGGCCGTTCGCCGTGGGTGCAGCCGTGGGACCGGCGCTGCTCGTGGCCTCCACGTTCGTGGACGATCCGTGGGCATTCGCGCTCCTGTTCGGCGCCGGAGGTGGGGTCGTGGGTTCGACCGCCTTCTACCACCTCACGCAGACGGTCTCGGCCCGCCTCGCTGTCGGACTCGAGGCGCGGGCGATCGCCCGCCTCACCATCTGGGGCGCGTTCGCCTCGCCGATCCTGATCCCCGTGACCGAGGTGCTACGCGCCGCCGTCGGCTGGCGCGACACGATCCGGATCGGGGCGCTCGCGGTGGCCGTGGTGCTGGCGGTGGCCGCCGTGTTCGTCGATCCGTCGGGCCGCACGGCGTCCAGCGCACCCACCGCGAACCCGCTGCTGGCCGTCCGCGTCGCGCTCACCGAACCGCGAATCCGCCGGCTGGCGTTGTCGTCGTTGGCCGGGTCGTTCTCGATGTCGGTGCTGGTGGTGCTCCAGGTGCCGATGATGGTGGCGGGCGGGCTCGAACGCTCGACCGCTGCCGGGCTCGCCGGAGCTCGCGGTCTCGCCCAGCTGCTCGGTCGGCTCCCGCTCGGATTCGTGCTGCGCCGGTGGTCGGCCCGGGCGTCGCTCCGGGCGGCCAAGGTGGCAGTGGGGGTGGGAGCGCTCCTGCTGGCCGGGACCACGTCGCTCACCGTCGCAGTGCTGTTCGTGCTCGTGGCCGGAACCGGCATCGGCGCCGTCTCACCGCTCGAGGGCATCTACGCCCGCGAGGTGCTCCCGCCGCAGGACCTCGGCACCTTGATGGGGGCGCTGCACCTCCTGCTGGGGTTCGCGGCCGGCCTGGGGCCGGTGGTGGCGGGGCTCACGGTCGACCTCACCGGGCGCACCTCGTCGGGACTCGTGCTCGCTGGCATCGCCGCGTTCGTGGCAGCTGGACTCCTGCGACGCGACGCCGGCTCGTCTACCCGTGCCTGAGTCGCTCGACGGCGTCGGCCACCAGTTCGGCCACCTCGTCCGGGTGGGTCATCGGCCCGAAGTGGTCGAGGTGATCGAGCTGCACGTAGGTCGAGACCGGCAGCTCCCGGGCGATCAGCTCGGCGAACGCGGCCGGCGACATCTCGACCCTTGCTCCGGCCACGACCACGACCGGTGTCGTGATCTCGGGCAGGAGATCCCATGTCCGGTGGACGTTGCCCTGCTCGAACGTGCGGGCCTCGTGCTCGGGTGCACAGCGCAGGACGACACCGTCACCATCGTCGGCGGGTCGGAACCCGTGCTCGACGTAGGAGCGGAGCGCAGCCGGGGTGAACGCCGCGAGCGGCGGCTTGGCCGCGTAGTTGGCGATGGCCTCGTCGAGGGAGGCGAAGCGGTTCCGTCGACGGCGCGCTCCCACCGCCAAGGAGGAGTTCGGCAGTGGGGAGTCGGGGGGCAGGACCTCGCTCTGCTCGGGCGGTGGGAACACGATCGGTTCGAACGCCACGATCAGGTCGAACAGCCCCGGATCACGGTGGGCGGCCATCAACAACCCGGCACCGCCCATCGAGTGACCGAAGGCCACCAGTCCACCGTCTGGTGCCACCGCCCGGGCCGCGGCGAGTGCATCGTCGCCGTAGCGGTTCCAGTCGACCTGCCAGTCGTGGGGGCGTTCGGTGAGCCCGTGGCCCCGGTAGTCGAGGGCGAACGAATGGAACCGGTCGGCCAGCACGTCGGCCATCGGCGCGTGGCAGTGCCCGTGGAAGCCGGTGGCGTGTGACAACAGCAGTGGCCGGCCGGTCCCGCCGAGATCGTGCACCACCACCTCGACCTCGTCGCTGGAGAGAACCCTCATCGTCACATCCTCGCTCATCGGGTCGGCTTGGGCTCCCGGGGGAGACCGAGCAGGCGCTCGCCGATGATGTTGCGCTGCACCTGGCTGGTGCCGCCGGCGATCCGTCCCCCCGGGGCGGCCAGCATCCCGAGCGAGTCGGGGCCCTCCAGCATCGCGTCGGCACCGGCGAGGTCACCCCGCAGCATCGACATCTCGAACATCATCTCGGTGATCCCGAGCTTGAGCAACGATGCCGCGGTCGAGGCGATCGGCCCCTGACGCCGGGCCATCGACTTGAGCGCCGTTCCGTGCGACATCAGGGCGGCCAGCTCCTGCCGCTCGACCACACCGAGCTCGCGTCCCTCCGCCATGGCCGACATCTGGGCGAGCCGACGTTCGAGCCCGATCACCGACGTGCCGATGTGGCCACGCTCGTTGGTGAGCACCGACATGCCGACCTGCCAGCCGCCGTGCAGCGGACCGAGGAGGTGTTCGGCCGGGAGCTGCACATCGGTGAAGAAGACCTCGTCGAACTCGGACTCGCCGGTCATCTGCTTCAGTGGGCGGACCTCGATGCCGGGCAGATCCATCGGGCACAGGAAGAACGAGATGCCAGCGTGCTTCGCTGCGCCCTGCGTGCTCGTCGACGGATCGGTGCGCGCCATGAGGATGCCCCACTGGCTCACCCGCCCTCCCGAGCACCACACCTTCTGACCGTTCACCACGTAGTGGTCACCGTCCGCCTCGGCCCTCGTGGCGAGCGAACCCAGATCGCTGCCCGCTCCCGGCTCGGAGAAGAGCTGGCACCACACCCGCTCGCCGGTGACCGTGGGCCGCAGATGCTGCGTCTGCTGCCGGGTCGTGCCGTACATCAGGATCGCGCCACCGGCCAGCACGAGCCCGACCATGTTGAGCACGGCCGGTACGCCGGCCTTGGCGCACTCGAGCTGCCACACCGAGTTGTGCTCGGGCGTGAGCCCCCGGCCACCGTGTTCCTCGGGCCAGTGGATGCCGGCATAGCCGGCCTCGTGGAGTCGACCCTGCCACGCCACGCCGGCGTCGACCAGCTCGGGCGGGCAGATCGCCCCGTAGTCGCGGGGCGCGTGCTGGCGGTTGGCGTCGAGCCAGTCGGCGGCCGCCCGTCGGAACTCCTCGACCTCGATGTTCGGTGGGGTCATCGCCGCTCGACCGTAGCGATGGTGCTCCCTACTTCAAGAACGGGAGGAACATGCCGGTCTCCTCGGCCAGGTTGGCCGGGACGGCGTACCCCTCGCGATCGGTGATCGTTCCCCACTGGTCACGCACGTCTTCGGGCGACAGCGTGGGCGACGCCCACCCCTGGGTCTCGCCGATGAACACCTCGGCCACGCGCCCGCCACCGACGGAGAAGATGCGGCCGCTCGGCTCGCAGTCCTCGTGGGCGAGGTAGGTGACGAGGGGTGACACCAGACCGGGGTCGAGCTTGTCGCCGAGGGCCCCCATGATGTCTTCGGTCATGCGGGTGAGGGCCAGCGGCGCGATGGCGTTGGCCTTGATGTTGTACTTCGCACCCTCGACGGCCAGCACGCGGGTGAACCCGACCAGGCCCATCTTGGCGGCGCCGTAGTTCGTCTGACCGAAGTTGCCGAAGATGCCGGCTGCGGACGACGTCGACACGATGCGGCCGTAGCCCTGCTCGCGCATGCGCACCCAGGCCGGTTGGGTGACGTGGAACGCTCCCTTGAGGTGCACGTCGAACACCGGGTTCATCAGATCGGGCTCCATGTTGTGGAACGACTTGTCGCGCAGGATGCCGGCGTTGTTGATGACGATGTCGACACGACCGAACGCGTCGATGGCCGACTGCACGATCGCGGCGCCGCCCTCCGGCGTGGCCACCGAGTTGGTGTCGGCCACTGCCTCGCCTCCAGCGGCCGTGATCTCGTCGACCACGCGCTCGGCAGCGCCCTTGTCGCTGCCGGTGCCGTCGACCGAACCGCCGAGGTCGTTGATCACGACCAATGCCCCGCGCGATGCCATCAGCAGAGCGTGCTCGCGTCCGAGACCGCCGCCTCCGCCGGTGATGATCACGACCTTGCCGTCGAAGCCCAAAGCGTCACTCATGACAGCGAACCGTACCGGCGCACCTCCGACGCGACCCAACCCGGGCCGGGTGACCCGACGGTCGGGCGATCGCTACGAGCGGGGAATCCGGGTCGACTCTCCGAGCTGGAGGAATCGCAGCCCGTCGCAGGTCTGGAGGGAGAGTCCGTTGCCATCCACGACCGTCACGGTGCAGCCGTCGGGATCGAGCTCGATGCGTACCAGAGTGCCGTGCCGCGTGATCCGGAAGGTCAACGACTCCCAGCACGAGGGCAGCCGCGGTCGCAGTCGGAGGTGGTAGCCGTCGTCGCTCAAGCCGGCGAATCCGTGCACGAGTGCGGCCCACACGCCGCTGGCCGACGCGATGTGGACGCCGTCGTCGGTGTTGCCGTGGGTGTTGCAGAGGTCGAGGTAGAGGGCTTCGCGGAAGTAGTCGACCGCGAGGTCGTCGTGGCCGACCTCCGCGGCCACGATCGCCTGAACGCACGACGAGAGTGACGAGTCGCCCGTGGTGATCGGGTCGTAGTACTCGAAGTTGCGGCGCTTCTGGTCGACGTCGAAATGGTCGCCGCGGAGGTACATCGCGAGGACGACATCGGCCTGCTTGAGTACCTGGTGGCGGTAGATCACGAGCGGGTGGAAGTTGAGCAGCAGCGGGTACTTGTCGCGCGGTGTGCCCTCGAAGTCCCACCGCTCCCGATCGAGGAAGTTGGCGTCCTGGGGGTGGATGCCGAGATGGTCGTCGTACGGCAGGTACATCGAGTCGGCGGCCCGGTCCCAGGCGTCCACCTCGTCGTCACGCAGTCCGGTGCGGCGGCACAGCGCCTCGTGCTCGGCCGGCATCGACTCGGCCAGATAGCGGACCACGCGTGCGGCGTACCGGAGGTTGAATCGTGCCATCACGTTCGTGTACAGGTTGTCGTTCACGACCGTCGTGTACTCGTCGGGACCGGTCACGCCGTGGATGTGGAACGTCTCGGCACCATTGTTCGCGTAGAAGCCGAGGTCCTCCCACAGACGTGCCGTCTCGACCAGGATCTCGGCGCCCTCGCGGGCGAGGAAGTCGACGTCGCCGGTGGCGAAGCTGTACCGCTCCAGCGCGTACGCGATCGCCGCGTTGATGTGGTACTGAGCCGTGCCGGCCGCGTAGTAGGCCGAGGCTTCCTCGCCGCTGATCGTGCGCCACGCGTAGAGTGCGCCGCGCTGGCTGAGCTCGGCCGCCCTGGCGCGGGCCGCAGGGAGCATCGCCCAGCGGAAACGCAGCAGTTTGCGGGCGATCTCGGGGTTCGTGGCGGCCAGGAACGGCACCACGTACACCTCGGTGTCCCAGAAGTAGTGGCCGTCGTAGCCGCCGGCCGTCAGGGCCTTGGCGGCGATGCCCTGCTCCTGCGTTCGGGCCGACGCCTGCGCCAGCTGGAACAGGTTCCAGCGGATCGCCTGCTGGGCGGAATCGTCGCCGGTGACCTCGACGTCGGTGTGGGCCCAGTAGCGGTCGAGCCACTCCCGCTGCTGGAGCACCAGGGCGTCGTGGCCCTCGCTGCGTGCCCGACCGAGTGTGCGGTGACACCGGTCGGCCAACTCCTCGGGCGGCACGCCGGTCGACGAGTGGTACGAGACGTACTTCAGGATGCGGATGGTCTCGCCCGCACGACCGTCGACGGTGAACACGGTCTTGGCGAGATCGGCGTTGACCGAGGTCTCGACCGAGTACTCACACGTCGTGTCGAGCAGGTGGAGGTAGCTGCACGCGAGGGTCATGCCGCTGTTGGCGCAGCGGTAGCCGAGCACCACCTCACCACCATCGCCGAGCGTGCGCTCGTGGCGCTGCAGACGGGGCACGAGCACCCGGTGGTCGAACTTGCGTGCCTTGCGCGGGTCGAGCCCCTCGCCGAGCGCGGCGGAGCGCACGTGGTACTCGTCCTCGCCGTCCTGACGGTTGAGGAGTTGCGACGAGATCACCACCGGTGCGTCGTCGTCGAGCAGTGTGACCTCGAACGACAGGACGGCGAGGTGCCGGTGCTCGAAGCTCACCATGCGCTCGGAGTGGACCTTCACGCGCTTGCCACCGGGGGTTCGCCAGATCACGTCGCGGTACGACACGCCGCTGCGGAAGTCGAGCACCCGCTCGTAGTGCTCGAGATCGGCAGTGGAGATCAACAGTGGCTCGTCGTCCACGTAGAGCTTCATCAGCTTGGCGTCGGGCACGTTCACGATCGTCTGGCCGGTCTTGGCGAACGCGAAGGCGTCCTCGGCGTGGTGGATCTCCCAGGTCTCGTGGAACCCGTTCAGGAAGGTGCCGTGGCTGTGGGCCTCGCGCCCCTCGGTGGCGTTGGCCCGCATGCCGACGTAGCCGTTGCCGATGGCGAAGAGCGTCTCGGTCGTGCCGAGATCGTCGGCCGAGTACTCGCGCTCGACCAGCCGCCACGGATCGACGGGATAGCGGTACTGCGGCATACCGGTGGGCACCTGACGAGTGGGGGAGGAACCAGGGGTCATCTGTCGTCCGTCTGGCTCTGGCCGGTGTCGCTCTGGCCGGTGTCGATCGTCTCGTCGAGATCGGTCACGACGAGGTGCGCGCCGTGGGCGGCCAGCGCGTCCGCATTGCCGCCACGATCGACCCCGAGCACGAGCGCGAAGCCCCCTGCCACCCCGGCAGCCACGCCCGAGGTGGCGTCCTCCACCACGACCGTGCGATCGGGTCGGGCGCCCACCAGCTCTGCGCCACGGAGGAACATGTCGGGCGCCGGTTTGCCGGCCAGGCCCTCCTCGGCGGCGGTCACGCCGTCGACCACGTGCTCGAACCGGTCGCCGAGCCCCGCTGCCGTGAGCACCGATCGGGCGTTCTTCGAACTCGACACGATCGCCTGGCGAACCCCCAGACCGTCGAGCAGGTCGAGCAGTGCCACCGAGCCAGGGTAGGGCGTGATGCCGTCGCGCTCGATGATTTCGTTGAACAGCAGGTTCTTGCGGTTCCCCATGGCACAGACGGTGCTGTCGCCGGGCGGGTCGTCGGGGTGGCCCTCGGGGAGCTCGACGCCGCGGGACTCGAGGAACGAGCGCACCCCGTCGTAGCGCGGCTTGCCGTCCACGTAGCGGAGGTAGTCGGCGGGCGTGAAGTCGTAGTCGGCGAAGAGCTCGGCCCAGGCATGCTCGTGGACCTCGGCGGTCGGGGTGACGACGCCGTCGAGGTCGAGCAGCACCGCGTCGTACCCCGCCCAGTCGATGCGGTGAACCATCGGCGCGAGTGTAAGCGCCTTCACGCCCGACCCGACACGGCCTCGCCGTGTCAGGTGTCGAGGTCGGTGGCGGTGGCGGTGGCGGTGAGGTGCTTGTAGTCGAGCTTGCCGTTGGCGGCGCGGCCGATCGAGGCCACGGGCACGATCCGCTTGGGTGCCTTGTAGGCGGCGAGCCTGCCCTTCACGTGGGCGATCAGCTCGGCCCCGTCGAGCGTGACGCCGGGCACCGCCTCGACCAGCGCGGTGATCGCCTGGCCGAACCGTTCGTCGGGCACGCCCACCACGGCGGCGTCGAGCACCGACGGATGCAGCTTGAGCACCTCCTCGACCTCCTCGGGGTACACCTTCTCGCCGCCGGTGTTGATGCACTGACTCCCTCGGCCGAGCAGCTTGACCGTGCCGTCGCCCTCGACCTCGGCCCAGTCGCCGGGGATGGAGTACCGCACGCCGTCGATCACCTGGAAGGTGTCGGCCGACTTCACCTCGTCCTTGTAGTAGCCGATCGGCGTGAAGCCCCGCAGCGCCACCCGCCCGAGTTCCCCCGAGCCCGGCACCACGTCGCGACCGTCGTCGGTCACCACCCGCGTGTTCGGCCCGAGCGCGAACTTGGCCGTCCCGCTGCCACCTCCCGACGACACGGAGTCGGCCGTGGTCGTGTTGGTCGCCATACCGATCGCCTCGCTCGACCCGAGCGCGTCGACCATGATCAACCGGGGGTTGTGACGGAGCAGCCCGGCCTTCGACTCCGACGACCACATCACACCCGACGACACGATCACCCGCAGCGTCGAGATGTCCCAGCGACCGGGCTCGGCGTCGAGCGCCCGCAAGATCGGCTTGGCGAACGCATCGCCCACGATCGACATCGAGTTGACCTGCTGGATCTCGATCGTGTCGAGCAGCTCCACCGGGTCGAACCGGCGCCCCTCCATCGTGATCACGCTGCCACCGACGATGAGGTTGCTCAGCGCGTTGAACAGCCCCGTGCCGTGCATCAGCGGGGCAGCGGGCAGATTGCGCGGGCCCGGTTTCACGACGCGCTCGCCGGCGGCGTCGAGATCGGGTTCCGGTGGCAACCGGTTCTTGTTGGCCGAATCGAGCGCGCCGAACAGATCGTCCTGACGCCACATCACACCCTTCGGCATGCCGGTGGTGCCACCGGTGTACAGCAGCATCAGGTGATCGCCACTGCGGCCCCACGGGCCGACCGTGCGACCGGTGGCCGACGCGGCCGCCTCCTCGTACGAGGTCGCCCACTCGGGCATCGGGCCGCTGCCATCGTCCACCCACAGCCAGGTCCGGATGCGTGGTACCCGCGACCGGATCTGCTCGATCTGCTCGGCGAACGTGCCGTGGAACACCACGGCCACCACGTCACCGTTGTCCCACAGGTACACGAGTTCGTCGGCCGTGTACCGGTAGTTGGTGTTGACCGTGGCGAGCCCCGCCTTCCACGCCCCGAACGTGCTCTCGAGGTACTCGGGCCCGTTGTAGAGGTACTGGGCCACCTTGTCCTGCTCGACGATGCCGCGTCCGGGGCCGGCGGCCAGCAGGGCCGCGGCCACACCGTCGGCCCGCCGGTCGAACTCGGCCCACGTGGTCGAACGATCACCCTGGCGTTGCGCCAGTGCGTCGGGGATCTTGTCGGCCAGCGTCTCGAAGACGTCGGCGAAGTTCCAGCCCGTGTCGGTCACAGACCCGACGGTAGCTGCGGTCAGCGGTCGGGTGGGCCCTCGCGGAGCCGATCGGTGACGGCGAGCGCGGCGTCGGCCTCGCTCATCGCGCTCCACATCGACTCGATCCACCACGTGGCACCGGCGTCGGCCCAGGCGGCGGGGGAGTGCTCGCTGCCCTCACCCTCCACGACGATGTCGTAGTCGCGATCGCCGACCAGGTCACGGATGCCGGCGATCTCCTCGAGCGTGGGTTGCCGTGCGACACCGTCCTCCATCACCTGTGGGATGAGGCCATCCCACCGCATCGCCCGCTCCATCGACTTCGGTCGGCCGAGCGCGCCGACACACCAGATCGGTACCCGTGGCTGCTGGACGGTGTGGCCGATGGTCGGGAACTCGGTGGGTGACACCTGGTAGTGCCGACCCTCGAACGAGAACGGTTGGCCGCCCCACAGACCGCACATCACGTCGAGGCACTCGTCCATCAGCTCGGCGCGAACCCGGCGATCGCACTCCTCGCCGAACGCTTCGAACCCCGAGTCGACCGCGCCCAGGCCGACCGACAACGTCACGCGTCCGGCGCTGAGCCGGTCGACGGTCGCGACCTGGCCGGCGAGCTCCCACGGGCGACGCCGTGACGGTGGGGTCAGCATCGTGCCGAGTCGGATCTTCGAGGTGCGCACGGCGGCGAGACCGAGCGAGATCCACGCGTCGACACCCCACACCGGTTCCCACACGAACAGGCCGTCCCAGCCCGACGCCTCGGCAGCGGCCGCGAGGTCGCCCACGTCCTCCGCATCGGCCCACGGCACCACGAACCCGAATCTCATCGGCGCTCACCCCTCGCCGTCCGAGGCTAGGTCATCTCCCCGAGGCGTGGGGACACTTTGGGCTGCAGTTCCGTGAACCAGCTCACGGAACTGCAGCCCAAAGACGGAGCGGAGTCGTGGGTGGGCGAGGTCGGGCTCCGGGGCACGTGCGCCGAACCCGGAGGAGTACCGTCGCGGCATGGACTTCGAGTTGCCCGCCGACGACGATCCGCGCCGCATCGAGATCCGGGAGTGGCTGCGCACGCACCCCGAGCCGTCGGGCCGGGAGCTGGCGGAGGCCGGGTACGTCGCACCGCACTGGCCCAAGCCGTGGGGGCTCGAGGCCGACCCGATCCACCAGCTGATCATCGACGACGAACTGTCGAAGGCCGGCGTTCGCCGACCCACCAACCCGATCGGCATCGGGTGGGCCGGGCCCACCATCCTCTACGGCGGCACCCAGGAGCAGAAGGACCGCTACCTCGGGCCGATCCTGTCGGGCGAGGAGTTCTGGTGCCAGCTGTTCTCCGAGCCCGGCGCCGGCAGCGACCTCGCCAACCTCGGCACCCGGGCGGTGCGCGACGGCGACGAGTTCATCGTGAACGGCCAGAAGATCTGGACCAGCGGCGCGCAGTACTCGAAGTACGGGATCCTGATCGCTCGCACCGATCCCGGCGCCCCCAAGCACAAGGGCGTGTCGTACTTCATCTGCCCGATGGACCTCCCCGGTATCGAGATCCGGCCGATCACCGAGATCACCGGTGGGCACACGTTCAACGAGGTGTTCTTCACCGATGTGCGCCTGCCTGCCGAGAACCTGGTGGGCGATCTCAACGACGGATGGCGGCTCGCCAAGGTCACGCTCGGCAACGAGCGCATCTCGCTGTCGACGGGCGGGGTGCTGTGGGGGAACGGACCAACGGCGATGGAGATGATCCAATCGGCCAAGGAGCTCGGCCCGATCACCGATCCCACGCTGCGACAGCGCCTCGCCGACGTGTACATCGAGCACACCCTGCTCGACCTGATCCGGCTCCGCACCCTGACCGCCCGCCTCAAGGGCGAGCAGCCAGGGCCCGAGGCCAGCATCCGCAAGATCCTGGCCGACGAGCACGGTCAGCACGTGATGACCCTGGCCCGCGACCTCGTCGGTGCTGCCGGGATGCTCACGGGTGGCGACGGCAGCGGCGACCACGGCTTCGTGCCCGGCACCGACACCACCTCGCTCGGCCCGTCGAAGCCCGAGGGCGGGCTGATGCACCCGGGCTGGTACGACGGGTTCATGTTCTCCCAGGCCCTCACGATCGGTGGCGGCACGGGCGAGGTGCAGCGCAACATCGTGGCCGAGCGGGTGCTCGGGCTCCCGCACGACCACAACGTCGAGCAGGGTCTCAGCTGGAGCGACGCGCAACGCTCCGCCGGCAAGGCCGGGGTCCCGTCATGACGACCGCCGGCGCCGCTCACGAGGGAGGTACCTCTGTGCTCGATCGGGCGCGGGCAGTGAGCGAGGTGGTGCGCGCTCACGCCGACGAGGGCGAGCAGATCCGTCGCCTCCCCGCGGCCACGGTCGAGGCGCTCACCGATGCGGGACTGCTGCGCCTGTGCGTCCCCGAGGTGTACGGCGGTCCGGAGGCGAGCCCCGCCACCGTCGTGCAGGCCATCGAGGCCGTGGCCCACGCCGACGGCGCGGCCGGCTGGTGCACGATGATCGCCTCCACCACCTCGTCGATGGCGATCTTCCTCGAACCCGACGTGGCCAAGGAGATCTACGCCGACCCCGCCGTGGTCACGGGCGGGGTGTTCGCCCCCAACGGCAAGGGCGTGCGTGACGGCGACGGCTTCCGGGTGACCGGCCGGTGGCAGTGGGGGAGCGGTACCCAGCACTGCCAGTGGGTGCTCGGTGGCGCCATCTGCGACGACGGCACGTTCCGGCTCTGCTTCACCGAGGCCGACAACGTCACGTTCCACGACACCTGGTACACCTCCGGTATGCGGGGCACGGGCTCGCTCGATTTCTCGTTCGACGGCGTCTGGGTGCCCGACACCCACACCATGCAGCCGGCGGTCACCCGGCCCTTCGTCGATTCGCCCATCGCCAAGTTCCCGAACTTCACGTTGCTCGGCGCCGGGGTCGCTGCCGTGGGTCTCGGGGTGGCCCGCCGTGCGCTCGACGAGCTGATCGACCTCGCAGGCGCGAAGAAGCCGCAGTACTCGAAGCGCACGCTGGCCGAGAGCTCGTTCACGCAGATCGAGTTCGCCCGGGCCGAGGCGCAGCTGCGGTCGGCGCGGGTGTTCCTGCTCGACGAGCTCGAACAGGCGTGGTCGCTGGCGGCGTCGGGCGAGCCCGTGCCCGACGACTCACGGGTGCGCATCCGGCTGGCTGCCGCCCACGTGGCCACCACGTGTGCGTCGGTGGTCGACACGGCGTTCACACTGGCCGGTGGCACCGCCGTGTACGACACGAGCGTGCTCGGGCGCTGCCTCCGCGATGCCCATGTGGTGACCCAGCACGTGATGACCGCCCCGAAGCTGAACGAGACGTTCGGCAAGTTCCTCCTGGGTGTCGACGTCGACACGTCCATGATCTGACGCGTCGCGGCCTCGGCCGACGTCAGGTCAGTTCGTCCCACCCGTGCTCGAAGGCCTCGTCCCCACCCATCTCGCCGGTGCCGATGACGACGATCGTGCCAGTGCCTGGTGGTGGCGGCGATGCCGAGCGGTCGGGCGTGATGGCCCGTCGTCGGCCCACCACGTGAACCACCACGGGACCATGATCGGTCGTGTGGACCCGCCCCTTGGAGCGGATCACGTGGCTGGGGAGACCGGCCAGCCAGCGGTCGAGGGCGTCGCGGGAGATCGGCGCCCCCGGTCGCACCGTCGTGGTCCTGAATCCGTGGTCGATCGGCCCGCCGGGGTCGCGTCCGGCCACATGATCGAGACCGAACAGCACGCTCGGGTCGAGCCCGTCACGGGGTGCATCGGTGCAGGGGACCGGGCCCACCACATCCGCGATCCACGACCGCACCTCGGAGACGTCGTGAGCCGCGACGAGGTCCAGTTTGGTGAGCACGAGCAGATCGGCGCGTTCGAGTTGGCGGAGCACCTGCGGGCCGATCCGGGCATCGGCCGCGTGACCACGGATCGTCTCCACGTCGACCAACACGACCACCCCGTCGAGTCGGAATCCGGGCAGGGTGCCGTACTGGGCGACGCTGCCCGGGTCGCTGATGCCGCTGGCCTCGACCACCACCCGGTCGATCGGCGGATCGAGATCGAGCAGGTCGGGGAGCGACAGGGCGAACTCGTCGCTGAGCGAGCAGCAGATGCAGCCGTTCGCGAGGGTGATGGTGCTGCCGTCGTGCTCGGCGATCAGATCGGCGTCGATCGACACCTCACCCATGTCGTTCACCACGACGGCGATGCGCTCGCCGTGGGCGTGACGGAGGAGGTCGTTGACCAGTGTGGTCTTGCCGGCGCCGAGGAACCCACCGATCACGGTGAACGGCACGCGTCGACGAGCCCCTCGTGTGGTCATGAGGCGCGTGGTGATCGAGCCGCCGCGGTCATCGGCTCGTCGGGCCGATCGGATCGCTCCCGGCAGGTCGGGGCACTCCACCGAGCACGGTTCCCCACACGCCGATGTCGCGGATGGCGATCGGGTGGACGGTCAGCGGGTTCTCCTCCAGCACGGTGAAGTCGGCGTGCTTGCCGACCTCGATCGAACCGAGCACGTGGTCGAGGTGCAACTGGTACGCGGCGCCGACGGTCACGGCGTGGAGTGCGTCGTAGGCCGAGATGCGCTCGTGCTCGCCGAGCACCCGACCCGACGGAGTGAGCCGGTTGACGGCGCACCACATCGTGTGGAGCTGGCCGAGCGGGGTCACGGCGGCATCGGAGTGCAGCGAGAACCGCACACCCTCTCGCTTCGCGGTGGCGGCCGCCTCGAGTCGGTGGGCGCGTTCGGGACCCACCGTGGATGCGTAGTGCTGATCACCCCAGAACCACAGGTGGTTGGCGAACAGGTTGCCGCACATGCCGAGCCGGGCCATGCGCCGGTACTGCGCGGCCGAGGTGAGCTGGCAGTGCTGCACGGTGTGCCGGTGGTCGAGCCAGGCGTGCGTGCGCAGTGCCCGATCGACGGCGTCGATCGCCGCATCGATCACGGCGTCGCCGTTCGCGTGGATGTGCACGTTGATCCCGGCCTCGTGGTAGGTGCGCACCATGTGATCGAGGCGGTCGGGTGGTACCTGCCAGAGACCCTGCGGCGCGCCGGTGACGTATCCGGGCCAGTTCATCACGGCCGTGTACCCCTGGATCGAACCGTCAGCGATCAGTTTGATGCCCCCGTAGTGGAGCTTGTCGGTGTTGGTGGCGGCCAGCTCGTGGAATCGTGCGGCCACGGCATCGTCGTCCTGCACCGTCGGCCCGAACGAGGGGGTGCAGTAGGGCACGAACCGCAACGGGTACGCCGGGTCGTTCACGATGCGCGCTGATGCGTCGGCCGCCCCCTGGTTGAACAACGCCTGCGACGCGAGGTCGGTCACGGTGGTGACGCCGGCGTTCACGGCCAGACGTGCGAGCGTCCAGTAGCTCTGATCGTTGCGCAGTGACTTGAGGGCCGGTGTCATCGGCGGGGCCAGCATCATCGCCGGTACCTCCTGGAGCTCGCCGGTCGGTCGACCGTGCTCGTCGCGCACCACGCCCTCGGTCTCGGCGTCGGCGATGGCGCCGGCTTCGAGGCACGCCGTGTTCACCGTGGCGAGGTGCAAGCTGGCGTGGAACACCACGATCTGCCGCGTGGACGAGGCTCGGTCGAGGTGACGGGCGGTGAGCCGGTCACCGTCGAAGTAGATCGGGTCGAGCCCCCAGCAGAACAGCGCCTGGTCGGGATCGCTCAGCGATGCATCGAGCACGGCGAGGTGGTCCACGAGCTCCTCGATCGTGGTGAGCCCACCCTGCCACTGGCCGGAGGGATCGCGACGCGGGAAGTACCCCACGTACGGGAACGCCCACAGCGCTCCTTCGAGCAGGTGGGCGTGGGCTTCGATCATGCCGGGCACGAGCACGTGGTCGGCGAAGGTGTGATCGAGTGTGTGGTCGCCCCAGATCGTCAGTTCGTCGAGTGGACCGACGCCGAGGATCCTCCCGTCGCGTACCGCCACGTGGGAGGCCGAGGGGTTCGAGGGGTTCATGGTGACGATCTCGCGTGCACTGTGGATCGTGATGTTCGCTGCCATGGCCCATCCCCTCGAATCTGGTCGGCACCGACTGTAGGCCCCGCGTCTCGTCGAACTGTCTGTGGGGATCGCCCGGATCTACCGGATCGGCGCGGACAGTTCGGTGAGGGCGCGGGCGATGCGGGTGGAGCTGACCTTGCGGCGCACGCCGAGGGGTTGGGCGAACACGCTGATCCGGAGTTCCTCGAGGAGCCAGCCGAGGTCGACGGCCTCGGGTGGGGCGGGACGATCGCCGAGCGATCGGAGGTACGACGCGTAGCGTTGCTCCAAGGGGAGCACCTCGGCCATGCGGCGGTGGTCGCGACCGATGTCGCCGCCGAGGTGCTCGAGCCGGTGCTCGATGCCGCGGACGTAGCGGAGCACGTCGTGGAGACGGTCGACGCCCGCCCGCACCACGAACCCGGGCCGCACGAGCCGGTCGAGTTGGGCGGTGGCGTCGGCCACGGTGTCGGCGAGCGCGCCCGCGCCGAGGCGTGCGAGCCGGTCGCGCACGGCGGTCTCGAGCACGATCACATCGCACGCCGTGAGCAGTGTCTCGGCGGCGATCGACGGCGCGCGCCGGCGGACCTCGTCTCGCAGGGCGGCGAACGCTGCCTCGTCCCACGGCAGGTCACCGGTGGACGCGACGTGGTCGTCCAGCACACGTCCGACGGCGGCCACGGATGCGTCGATCGCGAGGTCGGCCAGCTCCACATCCGCCGCGGCGAGGGTGAGCCGGGTCGAGCGGGTCACACCCTGTTTCGCGGCGCGCAGGCCGATCGGCACGGTCAGCAGCAGGAGGCGGCGGACCCCACCGCGCATCACCCGCGCCTGCAGATCAGGGTTGGTGAGCACCCGGATCGACACGCTGTCGCGCTCGTCGAGCAGGGCGGGATACCCCCGCACGGTGTGGTCGCTGCGGTGGTCGGTCGACCGGGTCTCGACCAGTTTCGGCAAGCTGCCGATGTCCCACGTGGTGATGCCACGACGCTCTTCCACCGGTGCAGCCGCGGCGACGGCGGCGCGGGTGGTGCTCGCGAGCCGACGTCGGATCGCCTCGAGGTCACGGCCGGCATCGAGCACCGTGCCGTCGGCCGCCTCCACCACGAACGCCGGTCGGAGATGGTCCGACAGCCGGCCGGGATCGAAGTCGTCGGCGCGCACGGGCACTCCCGCCACGGCGGCGAGCGCGTCGGCCCAGGCATCGAGCAGCCGTGCTGAACCGTGGGCCCCTTCCTGGCCGGGCGGCTCAGCCAGTCGGTCGAACGCGGCGTTGACCGTCTCGTTGGCCGGGTGCAGCCGACGCCGGAGATCCTTCGGGAGCGAGCGGTACAGCTCGGTCACCACATCGAAGCGGTGACCGGGCACGTGCCAGTCGAACCCCTCGGCACTCACCTGGTTGAGCACCGTGACCGGCACGTGCACCGTCACCCCGTCGAGCGGCGACCCAGGATCGAACCGGTAGGTCAGATCGAGCTCGACGTCGCCCTGTCGCCAGGAGTCGGGCCAGTCGGCGAACCGGAACCCGGCGCTCGAACGCAGCACCTCGTCGGTCAGGTCGAGCAGATGCGGATCGTCGCGCCTCGCGGTCTTCCACCAGCGGTCGAAGTGGCGGGTCGACACCACCTCGTCGCCCACGCGGGCATCGAAGAACTCGAACACGGCGTCGTCGTCGAGCAGATCGCTTCGACGCACACGGTCCTCCATCGCCCGGACGCGCTCGCGGAAGGCCTCGTTGCGTTCGACGAAGTCGTGGATGTCACGGTTCGTGCGCCAATCGCCCTCCACGAGGGCATGGCGGATGAACCAGGCGCGCGCCTCGGCCGGGTCGACCCGGTCGTAGCCGACGGTGCGGTTCTGCACGATGGGCAGGCCGTACAGCGTGACGTTCTCGCCGCACACCGCCCGACCGGCCTTGGCGTCCCAACGTGGATCGCCGTACGAGCGCTTCACGAGGTGCGATCCGAGCTGCTCGGCCCACTCGGGCTGGATGGTCGCCACCCGCCGGGCGTAGATCCGGTTCGTCTCCACGAGTTCGGCCGCCATGATCCAGCGGGGTGGGTTCTTCGACGCCGACGATCTGGTGAGCACCGATCCACGCGCCACCACGAACCGGGAGTTGCGGGCGCCGATGTATTCGCGGCCCTGCGGATCGCGCATGCCGATCTGCGAGAGCAGACCCGCCATCACCGCTCGGTGCACGTGGTCGGGGTGCCCCGCCTCGGTGCCCGGCCGCACGCCCACCTGGCCGGCCACCCGGCGGAGCTGGCTGAACAGATCGCTCCACTCACGGATGCGCAGGTGGTGCAGGTACTCCGCCTTGCACATCTTGCGGAACTGGTTCGACGACAGCTGACGCTGGCGTTCCCGCAGGTGATCCCACAGCGCCACGATCGACAACAGGTCCGAACCCGGCACGTCGAACCGACGGTGCAGTTCGGTGGCGGCCTGGAGATGCTCCTGCGGTCGCTCGCGCGGGTCCTGGATCGACAGCGCCGACGCGATCACCAACACCTCGCGCACACAGTTCTCCCGGTCCGCCTCGAGCACCATGCGCCCGAGCCGCGGGTCGATCGGGAGACGGGCCAGCTTGCGCCCGACCGGGGTGAGCCGGCGCTCACCGTCCCGCTGCCCGCCGCCGGCCTCCTCGTCGATGGCCCCGAGCTCGTCGAGCAGCAGGTACCCGTCGCGGATGCTGGCTGAATCCGGCGGCTCGAGGAAGGGGAACGCCACCACGTCGCCCAGCCCGATGGCCGTCATCTGGAGGATGACCGACGCCAGGTTCGTGCGGAGGATCTCGGGCTCGGTGAACTCGGGTCGGGTGACGTAGTCGTCCTCGGTGTAGAGCCGGATGCAGATGCCGGGCGCCACCCGCCCACATCGCCCGGCCCGCTGATCGGCCGACGCGCGCGACACCGGCTCGATCGGGAGCTGTTGCACCTTGAGACGGCGGCTGTAGCGCGAGATCCGGGCCAGGCCGGTGTCGACCACGTAGCGGACGCCGGGGACGGTGATCGAGGTCTCGGCCACGTTGGTGGCGAGCACGATGCGCCGGCCGTGATGGGGCTGGAAGACCCGCTGCTGCTCGGCCGACGAGAGTCGGGCGTACAGCGGGAGGATCTCGGTTCCCGGCAGTTCCAGCTCACGCAGCGCGTCGGCCGCGTCGTGGATCTCGCGCTCGCCACTGAAGAACACGAGCACGTCGCCGGGGCCCTCCCGCTGCAGCTCGACCACGGCGTCGCACACGGCCTGCACCTGATCGCGGTCGTCGGCCGGTGCGGGGTCGTCGGCGTCACGGCCAGCATCTCGGGACGTGTCGGCGTCGGCACCGAACGGCCGGTAGCGCACCTCGACGGGATACGTGCGCCCCGTCACGGTGATGATGGGAGCTGGAATGACGGGAGCGGGGCCGTCACCCGCGCCGAAGTGCTCGGCGAAGCGTTCGGTGTCGATCGTGGCCGACGTGACGATCACCTTGAGGTCGGGGCGCCTGGGGAGCAGTTGGCGGAGGTAGCCGAGCAGGAAGTCGACGTTGAGGCTGCGTTCATGGGCCTCGTCGATGATGAGGGTGTCATAGCGCCGGAGCTCGGGATCGCGTTGCAGTTCGGCGAGCAGGATGCCGTCGGTCATCACCCGCACGGCCGTGGCATCGCCCACCCGGTCGTCGAAGCGGACCGACGAGCCCACGACGTCACCCACCGTCGTACCCAGCTCCGACGCGACCCGCTGCGCGATCGTGCGGGCGGCGACCCGGCGCGGCTGGGTGTGGCCGATGAGACCCTGTACGCCGCGGCCGAGCTCGAGGCACATCTTCGGGAGCTGGGTGCTCTTGCCCGACCCGGTCTCACCCGCGACCACCACGACCTGGTGGTCGCGGATGGCTGCGAGCAGATCGTCGCGGCGGTGTGTGATCGGGAGTGCCTCGTCGTAGGTCAGGCGTCCCGACGCGATCATCCCCTCGACGGTGGCGCGGCGTCGTTCGAGGAGATCGGTGCGTGACATGTCGGCTCCCGGCCCGCGCCCTCAGGAACTCATATCGGATCAGCGCGGTGCGAGGGCGTCGAGCGTACGGGGGCCCGCCGGGAGATCCAGCGGAGGGACCACCAGCCCGATCTCGGCGATGCCGGCGCGGGCGTACTGGTCGATGCGGCGCCGCACGTGCGATTCGTCGCCCACCAGCGCCACGGCATCGAGGATCTCGTCGGGGAGTCGAGCGGCCAGTTCTTTCGGATGGGGTCGAGTACGGGCGAACTCGACCAGCTCCCCGAAACCGGCCGCGGCGAACATCTCGCCGTACCCGGGCGCGGCGAGATAGCCGACGAAACCGAGCGCCAGCCATCGCCGCTCGTCCGGAGTGGGATCGACCGCCGCGGCCAGCCACACGGCGGTGTTCCGGTGCTGGGGCGCCAGCTCGGCGGCGGCGTCGGCGGTCACCATGTTGAGCACCATCCGATCGGCCGACTGCGCCGCCTCGATCGCCCGCCGGCCGAACGCGGCGACGGTGAGGGTGGCGGCCGGGGGCGGCTGGCGGAGTCGGAATCCTCCCACGCGTTCGCCGTCCAGCAGGGCCCGTACCTCGGTCGCTGCTTCACCGAGTCGAGTGGCGGCGCCCGTTCGCGTCCGGCCGTGCCAGCCGGTGACGACGTCGCTCGAGGTCCCGAGCGCCACGTGTACGGGGCGACCGTTGCCGGCCGCCGCCACCGTTGCCGCGGCCAGGGCGATCTGCACCGACGAGCGCACCGTGACGGCCAGGGGCCCGAGACACACCTCGATCGACCCGGTGCGCGACACGATCGTGGCCGCCGCGGCCGGGGCGTCCAGTTTGGCCATCTCGCCGATCCAGACCTCGGGGTAGCCGAGCTGATCGGCGCGCTCGGCCACGGCGAGGTCGGCATCGATCGGTCGATCGAGCCACTCGCCGAGCACCACCGACAACCTCATCGTCGTACCCCGTTCACCGTTCACCGTTCACCGTTCACCGTTCACCGTTCGCCGTCGAGCCATGCGGGCGATCGATGTGGGCGGGGTCACGCGGCCGCGGTGCTGACCGCGTCCTGGTAGCGGTCGAGGATCTTGCCCTGGGCGAAACGCCCCAACGGTCCGGCCAGTCGACTCGCGAGGCTGGCCGGCCGGCTGAACGCGATGATCACGAAACGGACCTCCTCGCCGTCGAGCAGCACGCTGAAGGATTCCTCGCCCCGCTCGGGATGACCGTCGAGCGTGCCATAGGTGAACCCCACCCGGTCATGCTGTTCGACCGTGTGCAGCACGCGGCACGGGGCCTCGATCGGCAGCCACGACGGCCCGAGCTGCACCAGCACGTTGGTGCCGGGGACGGCCCGCGGCGACGACGCCGTGACCCGCAGACCGGCTCGGCGGTGCATCTCCCAGGTCATGAGGCACTCACCGGCCGCGCGGAACGCGTCGAGGCCGCTGCCGATCACGGCATTGCGACCGATGTGCCCGTACCCGTCGGGCAGCGCCGTTCCCGTTGCTCCGACCTCGGAATACGACAGCCGGAGGTCGTGGAGACGCTCGAGGCGATCCTGCTCCATCCCCGTACCGTACGCCGCGCCGGCGGCCCGTGAACGACGAAGCCGGACCGACGACTACGGTCGCCACCGATGGAGACCATCGACGTGCAGCGCACCGGCGACGTGATCATCGCCACCATCGACCACCCGAGGTCGGAGGTCAATGCCGTTGACGCCGTGCTGCACCGCGAGTTCGGCGAACTGTTCAGCATGCTCAAGCACGAGTCGGCCGCTCGTGCCGTCGTGTTGACCGGGTCGGGATCGGCGTTCTCCGCCGGCGGCGACATGGCGTGGTTCCCCGAGCTCCGAGCGCCCGATGCACTGCACTCGCTGCGGCGGGAGGCCAAGCAGATCGTGTGGGACCTCCTCGACGTCGAGATCCCGATCGTGTGCGGCCTGAACGGCTCGGCTGCCGGGCTGGCAGCCTCGATCGCGCTGCTGTGCGATGTGGTGGTGATGGCCGATCGCGCCAAGATCGTCGATCCGCACGTGCTGGTCGGCCTGGTGGCCGGCGACGGCGGTGCGGCGATCTGGCCGCTGCTGGTCGGTCCGCTGGTGGCCAAGCGTCACCTGATGCTGGGTGACCCGGTCGACGCGGCCACGGCCGAGCGGTGGGGTGTGGCCGCCGAGGTCTGCCCGTCGGCCGAGGTCGGTGAACGGGCTCGTGCCTGGGCCGACCGGCTGGCAGCGGGCGCGCCCCTGGCGGTGCAGGGCACGAAGATCGCCGTCAACCAGCAGATCAAGCGGGCGCTGATCGACAGCTTCGACCTGTCGACGGCACTCGAGATGCCGTGCTTCAACTCCGACGACCACGCCGAAGCCGTCTCGGCGTTCGTCGAGAAGCGCACCCCCCGATTCTTCGGTCGCTGACCTCGGACCCCCGACGCGTCCGCAGCGTGAGCGGGCGCGTCCCGGCTCGCGGTCACCGGCGGGAACGGAGGCAGACCTGGATTCCTCAGGCGGCTCGTGGTTGGTCGAGGGGGGTGCCGTCGGGTCGGGTGACGTGCCAG
>REDU01000040.1 GCA_007693335.1 Ilumatobacter sp.
CCCGAGGGGATGGGGGCCGAGCTCGAGAAGCGGTTCGCCGCCCGGGCCGGTGAGGTCGAGCACTCGGACGGCTTCGAGGAGTTCATGCTGCTGCGCCCGACCGAGGGCGAGACGCGCTACTTCGTGCTCACGCGTTGGGCCAGCGAGGAGGCGTTCCAGAACTGGCGCAACAGCCGCGAGTTCGCCCAGCAGCACGCCAACACCCACGAGAACGACGGCTCGGGACCTGCCAAACCGCAGCACCCGGTCGCCACCGGCGCCTCGCTCCTCGAATTCGAGGTCGTGTCCCTCACCCAGCCGTCGTAACCTGTCGCACCCGTGGCACTCATCGTCCAGAAGTACGGCGGGACATCGGTGGCCGATCCCGACCGGATGCGGGCGGTGGCCGACCACGTCACGTTCACCAGACAGCACGGCAACGACGTCGTGGTGGTCGTGTCGGCCATGGGTAAGTCGACCGACAACCTGATCAAGCTCGCCAACGACGTGTCGAGCACCCAGCCCGGCCGCGAGCTCGACATGCTGCTCACGACCGGCGAGCGGGTCTCGATGTCGCTGCTGTGCATGGCGCTGGCCGACCGCGGCATCGAGGCGATGAGCTTCACCGGCAGCCAGGTCGGCATCGTGACCGACACCGCCCATGGCAAGGCCAAGATCCTCGAGGTCAAGGGTGGGCGCGTGCGCGATGCGCTCGCCGCCGGCAAGGTCTGCGTGGTGGCCGGCTTCCAGGGGATCTCGACCGACTCGGAGATCACCACCCTCGGCCGTGGCGGCTCCGACACCACCGCGGTCGCACTGGCGGCGGCACTCGACGCCCACTCGTGCGAGATCTACACCGACGTGACCGGCGTGTTCTCCGCCGATCCGCGCATCGTGCCCCAGGCTCGCAAGCTGCTCAGGATCAACTTCGACGAGATGCTCGAGATGGCCGGCGCCGGCTCGAAGGTGTTGGCGCTGCGATCGGTCGAGTTCGCCCGCAACCACGACGTCCCGCTCCACGTGCGCTCCAGTTTCACCTGGGAGCCCGGCACGTGGGTGACCGCAGAGGAGCCCTCCATGGAAGACCCCATCATCTCCGGCGTCGTCACCGACGTGAGTGAGGCCAAGGTGACCGTGCTCGGCGTACCCGATCAGCCGGGCATCTCCGCCGCCCTGTTCGAGCCGCTGGCCGAAGCCAACGTGAACGTCGACATGATCGTGCAGAACACCTCCACGCAGGGCACCACCGACATCAGCTTCACGGTGCCGATCGCCGACATGGGCGTGGCCGAGCAGATCGTGCAGCGGGTGGCCGACGAGATCGGCGCCACCGGCGTGAGCCACGACAACGACATCGCCAAGCTGTCGCTGGTGGGGGCCGGTATGAAGACATCGCCGGGCATCGCCGCCAAGATGTTCCGGACCCTGGCCCACGAGGGCGTGAACATCGAGATGATCTCGACCTCGACCATCCGCATCTCGGTCGTGATCGCCAGCGCTGACCTCGAGCGGGCCGCCCGAACGCTGCACGCCGCGTTCGGTCTCGACAGCGGTCAGGCCTACGGCGCCCCCCTCCCCGAACGCACCTGACGAACCCTCCGCCCGGGTTGGCGGCAGATGGGGGAAGCGGCTCCTGGTCTGGCACACTTTCCGCCATGCCGCGTCGCACCCAGCTGATCCCGTGGAAGTCGGCGGGTCGCGCCAGCGAACGGTACGTGAGCGGCGACGACGTCGTCCGCGAGACCGGCTGGGTGTTCAACAATGCCGTCGGCGATCAGCTCACGGTGGCCGAGTTCGTGGCCACCGGCGACGACGAAGTACCGACCTACCTCGACCTGTTCGGCCTCCGCAACGAGTCACCCGACGCCACGATCGTCGAGATCGGCAGCGGTATCGGGCGGATGACGTGCGCGCTCACCCGCGACTTCGGCTGCGTGATCGCCGGAGACCTCGACGCCGGATTCCTCGAACGGTGCCGCGAGACGGTGGCCCGCTTCGGGAAGGTCGACCGGCTGCGAACGCTCGAGATGCCCGACGGCCGCTCGCTCGACCTGCCCACCGACAACGTCGACGTGGCGTTCAGCTACATCACCCTGCAGCACTGCGAGCACGACGACGCGTTGCACCTCGCGAGCGAAGCGGTGCGTGTCACCCGGCCCGGTGGACGAATCGCCCTCAACCTGCGGTCACGGTCGAGCGCCGATGTCGTCACCTTGCCGCTCGGCGCGCTGGTCCGAACGCTCTTCCGGGTGCCCGGCTTCGGGAACTGGCTGTCGCGGCGGCGCACGGCGGCCCGTCTCGCCTGGCAGGCCAACCGGCTCGAGCCACGTGAGTTGCTCGCCGAGATCGGTGACCAGCTGGACGACGTCGTGATCTGGCGCCACCCTGACGGCAAGGTGTCACCTGCCGGCGCCGCCACCTCCGAGTTCGACGGCATCAACGAGCACCACTGGTGGCTGGTCGCCACGGTGCGCGACACCTGATCGGGGGCCTGATCGCACGAATCCGGAGCGCTCGCGCCGACCACCGCGGATAGCGTTGCGGCATGCGAGAAGGACTGGGTTCCGGGGTTCGTCTGGGCGTCGTGGGCGCCACGGGTCAGGTCGGTGCGGTGGTGCGCCGGCTGCTGACCGAGCGTTCGTTCCCGATCGACGAACTCCGCTTCTTCGCGTCGGCGCGTTCGGCCGGCTCGGTGATCGAGTGGCGACACCCCGACGGGCGCACCCTCGAGATCACGGTCGAGGACGCCTCCACGGCCGACCCGACGGGCCTCGACATCGCCATCTTCTCGGCCGGTGCCACCACGTCACGGGCCCAGGCCCCACGGTTCGCCAACGCCGGCGTGACCGTGATCGACAACTCCTCGGCGTTCCGGATGGATCCCGACGTGCCGCTCGTGGTGTCCGAGGTCAACCCCGACG
>REDU01000149.1 GCA_007693335.1 Ilumatobacter sp.
CGTGATCGAGCACTACGACGCCCTGAAGGGCATGTTCATGGGCGCCCGCCGCTGACGCTGCCGGCGGTCAGCCCGGATCGATACGGTGCACCGGGCCGTTCTGGGAGATCACGTACAGCTCCTGATCGGGACCGGGCAGCACGGCGGTCACGCTCGTGAGCTGACCGAGCAGCAGGTTCCGCCCGCCGGCCAGATCGAGTGCGAACACCCGACCCGAGCAGAAGTCGCTGTAGACGTAGCCACCGACGAGTTCGGGGATCGCCTCGCCGCGGTAGGGCGCACCGCCGCTGATCGAGCACTCCCCCTGGCTGTGGTCGTAGGTGAGCACCGGATCGGTGTGGCCGTCGGGATCGACGTCGTCGTTGAAGCGTTCGGTGCCCTCGAAGGCGCTCCACCCGAAGCTCAGACCGGCCCCGGCCACCGTGCCGTCGGTGGGGGCGGGCACATGGTTGATCTCCTCGAACCGGTTCTGGCCCACGTCGGCGATCCAGAGATCGTCGGTCTCGGGGTCGAACCCGAACTTCCAGGGGTTGCGCAGCCCGATCGCGAAGATCTCTGGGAGCGCGTCGTCGGCCCCGACCCACGGGTTGTCGTCGGGGATCGTGTACGGCAGATCGGCAGACGGGGTCGGATCGATCCGCAGGAGCTTCCCCTGCAAGGTGGTGAGGTCGAGCGCGAGACGCTCGGGGTCGCCGCCCGAACCGCCGTCACCCATCCCGATGTACAGCAGGCCGTCGGGGCCGGTCACCACGTGTCCGCCGTTGTGGTTCGCGTAGGGCTGCGGGATGTCGAGCAGCACCCGTCGCGACGCCGGATCGAACATGCCGTCGTCGGTCACCGTGTACTCGGCCACGATCGTGGCGCCGGTGTCGGCATCGGTGTGGTTGACGTGGGCGAGCGAGCCGTCGGGGGAGAATGCGAGACCGAGCAGACCGCGCTCGCCCCGGGCCACCGTGAGGTCGGTGATGTCGAGCACCACGCGGGTGTCGCCCGTGCCCGGGTTCACGCCCGTGACGCGACCGGGCTGTTCGACGAGATACAGCGTGGGATCATCGGGCCGGATGCCGAGTCCGAGGGGCTGCTGGAGCTGGACGATCTCGGTGAACGTCACCTGTGGATCACCGTCGAACCCGGGTGTGACCGGCTCTGCAGCGGGCGGCTCGGTGGCGGGCGGCTCCGTGGTGGGCGGCTCGGTGGCGGGCGGCTCGGTCGCGTCCGGTCCCGTGTCCGATGGCTCAGCGGTGTCGGCGGGGGTGGTCGTGGTGACGATCACCGCTGGTCCGGCGTCGTCGGAGGCGGGGGCGTCGTCACCGCCGCAGGCCGACAGCATCAGCGCCGCGACCGCCAGGATGCCGACTGGGCCGATGGGTGCCGAGCGGGGGCTCCTCGTCCTCATCGGGCCGACCCTACCGAGCGGGTCGCGCGGCGTCGCCGCGGGCTCAGCGCCCGACGCGTGTGAGCCCCTCCTGCACCACACTCACGGCCAGGCGGCCGTCGGCGGTGAAGATCGCGCCGCCTGCCAGGCCCCGAGCCGACGCGGTCGACAGCGCGGCCTGGTCGTAGAGCAGCCACTCGTCGGCGCGGAACGGCCGGTGGAACCACATGGCGTGGTCGAGGCTCGCCATCTGCATGCCCGGGCTCTCCCACGACAGTCCGAACGGCATCACGGTGGTGTCGAGCAGGGTCATGTCACTGGCGTAGGTGACCACGCAGGCGTGGAGCACGGGGTCGTCGGGCAGACGACCGGCGGCCCGCAACCACACGAGCTGGCTCGTGGCCGGGTTGCCCTGGCGGCTGAACGGATCACTCCCGATGTAGCGCACATCGATGGGGCGGGGCCGCTCGTACCAGTCGCCGAGCTTCTCGCGGTGCGGCTCCATCCGGGTCTTGAAGTCGGGCAGGGATTCGGGCTCCGGCACGTCGGTGGGCATCGGGAGCTGGTGGTCGGGGCCGGGCTCGTCGTCGTGGAAGCTCGCCTGCAGGTTGAAGATGGCCTTGCCGTGCTGGATGGCGACCACCCGCCGGGTGGAGAAGCTGCGCCCGTCGCGGAGTCGGTCGACCTCGTAGAGGATCGGCACGGTCGGGTCGCCCGGCCGGAGGAAGTAGGCGTGCAGCGAGTGCACGAACCGGCCGGGCTCGTCCACCGTTCGTGCCGCGGCCACGAGCGCCTGGCCCGCCACCTGCCCGCCGAACACCCGCTGCCGGCTCTCGTCGGGTGAGCGCCCGCGGAAGATGTTGACCTCGATCGCTTCCAGGTCGAGGAGCTTCACGAGTTCGTCGAGGGCCTGCTGCACGCGGCCATGTTGGCACGTGCCGGGTAGCTTCGGGACCGTGGAGGATCGTCCCGCCCCGTTCGCCGCACCGCCGTTCCGGATCCGCGCCGTGAACGCTCCCCAACACGCCCGGAACCCGATCCACACCGACGAGGGTGCTCGTGCCGCCGGCTACCCGTCGGCACTCGTGGCCGGCGTCACCACCTACGCCTACCTCACGCACCCTCTCGCCGAGGGCTGGGGGATGCCGTGGGTGGGTTCCGGCGGCGCCGAGGTGCGGTTCCGTTCGCCCGTGTTCGCGGACGACCAGCTCGTGTGCACCCCGCGTGTCGATGCCGACGGCAGTGTGGCGGTGGCCGCCACGGTGGGCGACGACCACTCGGTGCGGGCCGAGGTGGTGGCGGTGCTGCACGGTCCTGCCGCCTCTCCGCTCCGGGCCGGCCAGGTGTCGGAGCCGGTGTTGGAGCCGGTGGAGGTGCAGCTCGAGGGCGAGTGGGGCGCCGGCTACGGCGCCGCGGTGGGTGATCCGTTCGACCTGTACACCCGGGAGGGCGTGGTCCATCCCGCGGTGTGGCCGGCTCTCGCGAATCACGTGGTGCACTCCCAGGTGGCACGTGGGTCGTGGGTGCACGTGCGCTCGGCGGTGGTGCACCATGCAGCGGTGCCGGTCGGCAGCTTCGCCGTGGTCCGCGCCGTCGTGGTGCGGCGATTCGAGCGCAGCGGTGAGCGTGCGGTGCTCGATGTGCGTGTCGAGGTCGACGGGGTGACGGTGGCCAGCATCGAGCACGAGGCGATCGTCGCCCTCCCCGGAACGTGACCTCCGCCGGCTGGCCGCGCGGTCGCAACCGCGACGGCGGCGTCGACCGCATCCCGCTCCCCACCGACAACGGTGCACTGTGGCTGTGCGGGAAGCATGCCATCGGTCCCGATCCGGAGGGCCTGCTCGGACGGGTGGGCGCCACCACGGTGGTGTGCCTCACCGAGCGTCACGAGCTGGCCGACCGCTATCCCGACTACGTGGCGTGGCTCGACCGACACCGTGGTGACCGGGCCGTGTGGTTCCCGATCCCCGATCTCCACGCCGCCACGCTCGACAGTGTCGTGCCGCTGATCGACCACCTGCACGAGCGGATCGGCCGGGGCGAGCACCTGATCGTGCACTGCGCCGCCGGCATCGGGCGAGCGGGCACGATGGCCACCTGCCTGCTGGTGGCGGCCGGGTTCGAACTCGACGAGGCGTTGCGCACCGTGGCCGAGCACCGGCCCATGGCCGGCCCCGAGGTGGGGGCGCAGCGCGTTCTCGTGGAGGCGTTCGCCGCGCGCACACGTGTCGGTGCCACGGCACCCACGATCCGCGACGCCACCGGAGCCGATCTGGTCGCCATCACCGGTCTCACCAACGCATTGATCCCCGCCACCACCGTCGAGTACACCGACACCCTCCACACGGTCGACGGCCGCCGCGAATGGTTCACCGCCCGCCGGGCACGTGGGTTCCCGGTGATCGTGGCCGAGACCCCCACCGAGGGGGTGATCGGGTACGCCAGCTACGGCGACTTCCGTGATGCTCAGGCCCGTCCCGGCTATCGGCGCACGGTCGAGCACACGGTGCACGTGGCCGAGGCCTGGTGGGGTGCCGGCCTCGGTCGGTTGTTGATGGAGGAGCTGATCGGTCGGGCCCGGGCGCAGGGTCTGCACGTGATGGTGGGTGCGATCGACGCGGAGAACGAGGGCTCGATCCGTTTCCACGAACGCCTCGGCTTCGTCGAGGTGGCCCGCATGCCCCAGGTCGGCCAGAAGTTCGGTCGCTGGCTCGACCTCGTGCTCGTGCAACTCCTGCTCGACGACGCGCCGACCCCGTGACGAGCTGAGTCGGGGTCGCGTCGTGGCGCCACCGAGCTCTAGTCTCGCCGAATGCTGGATCTGACGCCCGACGAGTTGCTCTCGACCACGCGGGCCGTCCGCAAGCGACTCGACGTCGATCGCCCCGTTCCCGACGATCTGGTGCGCGAGTGCGTGGCGGCCGCGATGCAGGCGCCGTCGGGCAGCAACAACATGACGATGCAGTTCGTCGTGGTGCGTGACGAGGAGAAGCGTCGGGCCATCGGCGAGGTGTACCGGCAGTGTTACGAGATCTACAAGGGGCTCGACGGCATCTACGTCGGCTCGATCGAGAAGCCGACCGAACCCGAGCAGGCACAGCAGAAGCGCGTGCAGACATCGGCCGACTTCCTCGGTGAGCACATGGGAGATGCGCCGGTGCTGGTGCTGGGCTGCACCGGGGGTCGGGCCGACGGCATCCCGGCGATGATGTCGGCGTCGATGATGGGCAACATCCTGCCCGCCATGTGGAGCTTCATGTTGGCGGCCCGCGCTCGCGGCCTCGGGACCGCCTGGACCACCGTGCACCTGTTCATGGAGCAGCAGGTGGCCGACATCGTGGGCATCCCGTTCGACGAGGTGCAGCAGGTGTGTCTGTCGCCGCTCGCGTTCACGAAGGGCACCGACTTCAAGCCCGCCGTGCGACCAGAACCCGACACGATCATCCACTGGGACACCTGGTGAGCGACCCGTCGTGGCGCGACGTGGCGGTCGCCACGAAGGGCTTCATGCCGGTCCACGAGGGTGACGCGCTGCACGCGGCCGCACTGACCGCCGGCGCCCGTCTCCCGGGGCTGCCGTGGCTCGAGGTCGGCTCGTACTGCGGCCGCTCGACGATCTGGCTCGGTGCCGCCGCGCGCGACCGTGACACCGTGCTCTTCGCCGTGGACCATCACCGCGGTTCCGAGGAGAACCAGGTCGGTTGGGAACACCACGATCCGACGGTGGTCGACGCCCGAGTCGGCCGGATGGACACGCTGCCGTTCTTCCGTGCCGCCGTGCACGACGCCGGCGTCGAGGACAACGTGGTGGGTGTGGTGGGTCGATCGCCGGTGGTGGCCCGTCACTGGTCGACGCCGTTGGCGTTCCTCTTCATCGACGGCGGTCACGGCACCGAACCCGCTCGCCTCGACTACGAGGGCTGGACCCCCCACGTGGCCATGGGTGGCACGCTCGCCGTCCACGACGTGTTCCCCGATCCCGCCGACGGTGGCCGCCCGCCCTACGAACAGATCTTCGTGCCCGCCCTCGAGAGCGGTCGTTTCCGCCTCGAGTCGGCCACCGGCTCGCTCCGCATCCTCCGCCGCGTCGACTGACCGAACTGACGCACGGTCAAGGGTGCGGTCGTTGACATTCGAGGGGGGAGAAGAGGAGGGCGAGCGCGACGCGTCAGGGCGTCACCGCTCTGCGTGAGCGGATCTGCTGCACGGACGGGATCGGATCGATGCGGTGCTCGACCCACAACATCAACGCCCCGGCGACCACCACGATGCCGCCCCCGACGAGCCCCAGCGCCACGAGCGGAGCGTTCACGTAGAGCAGGCCACCGAGTGCCGGCCCGAGCACGCGACCGAACGCCATCGCGGCCTGGGCATCGCCGGCCCGCTCGTCGGGATACCGCGACCGTGACGCCAGCAGGGCGAACGCCCCCGGCACCGCCATCCAGAACGCGAATCCCCAGCAGCCCATCGCGACGATGAACACCAACGGCAGACCCACGGTGGTGACCAGCACACCCATCAGTCCGGTGACCGCGACCCAGGCCCCGCTGAGCCGGCGCCGGTGCCGTGATCGCGCCGAGGGCACGGCCATGAGCGCGTTGAGGCTGAACGCCAACGAGACGGCCAGTGCCGACATACCGATCGTCTCCAGACCGATCGCCGCTGCGTAGACGAACACCGCCGAGCCGCCGAGGGTCAGCCCGCACAGGCACACCAGCACCACCGCGGCTCCTCGGGTGGGCCGGTGCCGTTCCTGTCGTGGTCGCCTCGCCGCGTCGAGTCGGGTCGATCGCAGGAACAGCACGGGCACCAGATGCAGCACGGCCAGCAGCGAGAACAGCCAGGTCGAGCCACGGGCGTCGATCAGCGAGGCCAGCAGCGGTGCCGACAACGTGCCCACGAGCGGACCGATCACGGCCACGTCGCCCGTGCGGTCGGAGTCACCGAACACCTCGCTCCACGCGATCCAGTCGATCAGCCCGATGGCGATGCCGCTGAGGAACCGGGCCACGAGCAACAGAGCGAACAATGGCGTGAGTGCCGACACGACGTTCACCAGCACCCCGAGGATCGCGGCGATCACGAGCACCCGGCGACGGGGGCGGAGCCAGCGGCCGGCGCCCCAGGCCGCGAGCACGAAACCGCCCAGCTGGGCCGTGGAGATGAGACCGACGAGGCCGACGTTGATGTCCTGTTCGGCGGCGATCGCCGGCAACAGGAACGGCGTGGCCGAGAACACGACCGTGCTGATGGCCGAGCCGAGCAGCACCGCTGCCGGCACCTGTGGCCGGAACGCGAGGAGGATCCTGACGGGTGTCTGCTGCACCGGATGGTTCTGTGCGGTCGGCGATCAGACGCCGGCGCGGACCGAGTCGAGCTCGGCGGCGATGAGGTCGCGCACCTGCTCGCGGAGGGTGGCGACGTCGTCGGGTCCGAGACCCTCGGTCGAGACCGGTTCGAGCACTCGCACCTCGGCGTGCGAGTGGCCCAGGCGCCAGTCGCTCTTGCGGAGGGCAGTGATCGTGCCGTGCACGGCGAGTGGGAGGATCGGCACGCCGGCCGCGATGGCGGTGGAGAAGGCACCGTCCTTGAACGGTTGCAGCTCACCGGTCCTCGAGCGGGTGCCCTCGGGGAAGATCATCACCGACACCTTGCGGTCGAGGCGGATCCGGCACTGCTTCAGGGCCTCGATGGCGCTGTCGCGCTCACCGCGCCGCACGGGGATGTCGGTGACCAGCTTCATCATCCAACCCACCAGTGGGATCTTGAAGAACTCGGCCTTGCTGAGCCACTTCATCTCCATCGGGAGGTGCGAGATGAGGAGGATGTCGACGAAGCTCTCGTGGTTCGCCACCACGACGTAGGGGCGACGGGGGTCGTCTGGCACCTGCCCCACCACCTTGAAGGTCCACAGCGGCGTGAGGCGCTGGTGGACCACACAGAGCTTGCGGAACAGGTAGCCGGCCGCGTACGCGCCGCGGTCGAACGGCATCGTGACCAGCCGCACGACCGCCACCATCGGGAACCACAGGATGACCACCACGCCGATCACGAACCAGCTCCAGAGACTGAGGACGGTACGGCCGAGGTTGGAATCGAGAAGCGTGTTCATGCCAGCTCGGCGCTCAGTCCAGTTCGCGGTGGGCGCGGGCGAAGAGATCGGATGCCGGCGACGCTCCGGCGATGGCATCGGCGGCGAGGATGATGGCCGCCGCCGTGTAGGAGGTGTGCTCGTCGGCGGGGAACAGCTCGCCGCGGGGGTGCACGATGCCGGTCCAGTAGGCGCCATCGGGGAGACGATGGGCGCGGGTCCACGCGAGGAGGTCGGAGGCGGTGTCGACATCGCCGATCGCGGCGAACGCCAGCGCGCACTCGGCGGTCTCCGAGGCCGTCACCCACATCTCGTCGCTCACGCACCGGATGCCGAGTCCCTCGAGCACGAACGTGTCCCATCCGTCGGCCAGACGGACCTTGGCGGCCTCACCGGTGAGCACACCGGTGAGCACGGGGTAGTACCAGTCCATGGCCCAACGGGTCTTGGGCTCGAACGCGTCGGGACGGGTGGCGACCACGTCGGCCATGACGGCCGCAGCCGCCACCCAGTCGGGACGGGAGCGACCCAGCACGTCGGCCACCTCGGCGCCGCACAGGAGCGAGTGCTGGATGCTGGACGATCCCGTGAGCAGTGCGTACTCCCACGGGGCGTGATCGGGTTCGACGGCCCACAGCACGGTGCCATCGGCACGACGGTGCGCCAGCACCCAGTCGAGCGCCCGCTCGACCACCGGCCACAGCTCGGCCACGGCCTCGAGATCGCCGGTGCAGCGCCAGTGGTGCCAGATGCCCGTGGCGATGTAGGCGTTCACGTTGCTGTCGAGCTTGGTCTCCTCGACGCTGCCGTCGCTGCGGTAGTAGTTGTGCCAGCTGCCGTCGACCCGCTGGGTGTCGGCCAGCCACCGGTACGCCAGGAGCGCTTCGGTGTGGTGGCCGGTCACATCGAGCGCCATCGCCGACTCGACGTGGTTCCACGGGTCGCAGTGTCCGCCGGGGAACCACGGGATCATGCCGCTCGGCAACTGGAGCGAGACCAGGTGCGCGCCGGTGGCGAACACTTCGTGGGCGCTCAGCACCGGGTCGAGATCGGGGATGGTGGCGATGGGGGAGGTGCTCATGCGGTGGTGACCCTCGTGGCGTCGGTGTGGATGGTGTTCGTGTGGGTGGTGTTCGTGTGGGTGGTGTTCGTGTGGATGGTGTTCGTGTGGGGAGAGGTGGCTGGGCGCCCAGGGCGGCGAGCGTAGAACACGGTGCTCTTCCCCAGCACGGGCGCCAGGACGCGCTCGGCGATCCGGGTGCTCCGTGGCTGGTTCACGATGTCCCATTCGAGGAACTCGCGATAGCGCTGCACGAGGGGGTGCTGATCGTTGTGGGGTCCCACGGCACACTTCAGCCACCAGTACGGCGAGTGCAGCGCGTGGGCGCGGTGTCGGCCGGTCACGTCGAGCCCCGATGCGCGCAGCTTCGCCGCCAACTCGGTGGCGGTGTAGATGCGCACGTGGCCGCCGGGGCTCTTCGGTGCGTGGTACTCGTCGGAGAGCTTCCAGTTGACGGTCTCGGGCATCCAACTCGGGACGGTGGCGGCGAACACCCCACCGGGGCGCAGGACCCGCACCATCTCGTTGATGGCCGCCACATCGTCCTGGATGTGTTCGAGCACCTCGGAGGTGATCACCACGTCGAACGAGCCGTCGGCGAACGGCAACCGGGTGGCGTCGCCCCGCAGCACCCCGAGGAACTGGTCGATCTCGATCTCTCCGTCGGCCACCATCGCATCGATGGTTGCGCGGGTCTGCACGACCTCGTCGGCCGCGTAGTCGAGTGCGACGACGCGACCGCCGCGTCGGGCGACCTCGAACGCGTGACGACCGAAGCCGGCGCCCACGTCGAGCACGCGGTCGCCGGGCCGGATGCCGAGCCGGTCGAAGCGGATCGTCAGCATCGCCCGTTGCGCCGCAGCTTCTCGACGTTGGCGGGCATCGCCAGCACCTCGCGGTACTGCTCGACGGTGAGCTGGGCGCAGCGTCGCCAGGTCCAGCGATCGAGGACGCGCTGGCGACCGGCGGCGCCGATCCGGTCGCGCGCCTCCGGATCTCCGAGTCCGCGTACCAGCGCTGCCGTGAGCGACTCGACATCGCCGGCCCGGCACCCGAACACGGTGTCACCATCGCGGCCGGTGACCTCCGGCAGGGCACCGCCGTCAGTGGCCACGAGTGGCGTGCCCGAGCACATCGCCTCGATGGCGGGGAGGCTGAACCCCTCGTAGAGGCTGGGCACCACGGCCAGTTCGGCCTCGGCGTAGAGCTCGACGATGCGTTCGTCGGTCACGCCCGAGACGAATTCGACGTACGGCCGGAGCCCGAGGCGCTCGATGAGCTCCATCGTCTTGCCCTTCTTGGGCTTGCCGATCACGGTGAGGGTGACGTCGCGCTCGGTGCGCAGCTTCGCCATCGCCTCGATCAGGTACGACAGCCCCTTGAGTGCCACATCGGCCGAGGCGGTCGTGATGAGGCGTCCGGGTCGACGAGCCACATCGGGCAGCGGCTTGAACAGGTCGGGATCGACACCCACCGGCACCAGGCGCATGCGGTCGTAGCCGACCCCCATGTCGGCATGGATGTCCTTGATCGAGTTCTCGCTCACGACCACGATGCGAGGGAGCGCACTGGCAACTCTGCCCTGCATCTTCACGAACGAGTACCAACGTCCCACCGAGTAGCGCTTGAAGCGGTTGGGAGCGTGGCTCATCTCGAGCTCGCGGTCTTTCGTGATCGGGTGGTGCAGGGTGACGATCGTGGGCATCATCGCCTCGATCTTCAGGATCCCGTCGCCCAGGCACTGGTTGTCGTGCACGAGGTCGAAGTCGCGCACCCTGGGCTTCAAGGCGCGATGCGCACGGGCGCTGAACGCCTTCGGCTCGGGGAACACGCCCGAGATGAACTGGGCGGTCTCGAGCCAGTCCTCGCGGGTCTTCAGCTCCCAGATGGCCGGCAGACGACCGGGGTAGTGGTCGTTGAAGATGTCGAGGCTGGGGAGTTCGGTGAGCGGGACGCGCGGGTCGAGCACCGGGTACGGCTGTCCGCCGAACACCTCGACGTGGTGCCCGAGGTCGGCGAGCGCCTTGGTCAGGTGCCGGGTGTAGACACCCTGACCGCCCACATGCGGCTTGCCTCGATAGGTCAGATAGGCGATGTGCAGCGGGGCGTCGGGGTGCGGTCCCGCGTTCTGGCGCATCCGGGGGAGGCTACCGGCTGGCCGTACCGTCGGTTCAGTGACAGCTCGGCTGGCACATCACCACGACAGCGTGAAGGTTCGTCGCAGCTCCTCGCCGGCCTCGAGCCGTCGGGGCTGCTGGTTGAACGCGTCGGGAGGTCCCGATTGCGGCTCCACGCACGTGGCGTGCCCGGGCTCGTCGTAGAGCACCCAGTGGTCGCAGTCGGAGGTGAGGGTGAGGGTGAGATCGTCGAGGTGCAGCACGACCGGCTCGGTGTTGACGAAACAGTCGTCGAACGGTCCGTCGGCGAGGTCGGGCTCGACCGGCGGACCCATGGCGATGCCTTCGTGGTCACGTGGATAGATCGCGGTCGGCGCGAACTCCAGGGCGTCGGGTTTCACGAACCACGGATGCCAGCCGATCTCGGCGATGATCGGCGTCTCGCCGGCCCGCACCGCCAGCTCGCAGTCCAGCGCCCGCTCGGACATCCGGAACACCTGGGTGGCCGATCCACCGAGCGGCCAGCCTCGCTCGCGGCCGAGCTCGATGTCCAGCTCGAGTCGGTCGGAGCTGGTCGAGCGCACGGTCCACGGCCGTTCGAAGGTGGTGCCGTGGATCGCGTGCGGTGGGAGGTTGGACCGCAGCTCGTGCACCGTGCCGCGGAACTCGAACCGGCCATGACGTACCCGACCGGCCCACGGTGCCATCGGGAACGAGCCCCACATCGAGGGGTGCGAGGTGTGGTCGCCGCTCACGAGCAGGCTCCGCCCGTTCACCTCGAGCTGCGCCAGTCGGCCGCCGACGGATGGCGCCACCGTGGCGAAGGCCTCGCCCTGGTCCGCTCGAATCGTCAGCAGATCGGTGTCGGCCATCGTTCCAGTGTGGTCGATCCCGTTCCGGTCCGACCTCGCCTGATAGAGCTTCGGGGATGCGTGCGGTGGTGCAGCGGGTCGAGCGGGCGGCGGTGTCGTCCGAGGGTGAACGGGTGGGCGAGATCGGACCTGGGTTGTGCGTACTCCTGGGTGTCACCCACGACGACGGTCCGGTGCAGGCCGACAAGATGGCCGGCAAGCTGTGGGGATTGCGCGTGTTCGACGATGGCGACGGGGTGATGAACCGTTCGCTGTCCGATCTCGCGGCCGGCGACGCCGACCGGGTCGACGCGGCGCTGCTGGTCGTGAGCCAGTTCACGCTCTACGGCGACACCTCGAAGGGTCGTCGCCCGAGCTGGATCGCCGCTGCCCGTCCCGAGCACGCCGAACCGCTGGTGGAGGCCGTGGTCGAGCGGCTCCGCGACCTCGGCGCCACGGTGGCGACGGGACGGTTCCGCACCGAGATGCAGGTCGAGCTCGTGAACGACGGCCCGGTCACGGTGTTGATCGACGTGTGATCCGGCGCAGCGAGCCGGCACGCCACAGTGCCACGGCGAACGCGAGCACGACCGCGACGGTCAGGGGCCCATCGCCCAGACGCGTGTACCAGGTGTGACCGTTGTGCAGGTCGATCTCGTCGATCAGCACCGCACGTTCGCTGATGGCGGTGCGATCGTTGACCTCGCCGCCCGGCGAGATGAACGTGGTGAACCCGGTGGGTGAGGCCTGCACGACCCAGCGACCGGTCTCGGTGGCCCGGAGCCGACTCGACGCGATCTGCTGGGTCTGCAGGATCGTGCCCGTGTACGAGGCGCCGTTGGTGGGGTTGAACACGACCTCGCCGCCCTCCAGCACGCCTTCACGCACCCGTCCGGCGAAGAACACCTCCCACGAGATCGCCATGGCAGCCAGGACCTCGGTGCCATCGGCCAGGGGTACGGTGAGCACTGCCGGGCCGGTGCCGCTGACGGCGTCACGCCCGATCTGGTCGACCGGAGCGCCGATCGCCTCGAGCGCCCCGCGCAGCGGCACGTACTCGCCGAAGGGCACGCGGCGCACCTTGTCGTAGCGATCGGACACCTCTCCCGACGGCAGCACGACCACGTGGGCGTTCGTGAACCGGTCAGGGCCGGCTCGCCCGGTCACGTCGGCGTCTTCGGTGATGCCCACCAGCACCGGCACGCCCAACCGGGCGGCCTGGTCGGCCACGAGATCGTTGATCGCGCTCCCCTCGAAGGCCTCGCGCCGCAGGCTGATCGTGTTCTCGGGCCAGAGCACCAGATCGAGGTCGGGGTCGGGTTCGATCGACGCCGTGGTGTCGAGGTGCCGTTCGGTCACCAGTCGGCTGGGCACCTCGAGCGCCGAGGTCCCCTGTTCGCCACCGCCCTGCAGGGCCGCAACGGTGATCGTGCGTCCGGTGGGCGATCCGTCGGGTGCCACCACCGACACCGCGAGTACCAGCACCACGGCCGCGAGTGCGAACACGCCCAGCAGTGACCCGCCGGTGTCGGGTCGATTGCGGCGCACCACGGCCGGCACGTACGGCGACGGCCCCACCACGGCCGCGCCCACCTGGAACACGATCCAGGTCAGCCCGATCACGCCCACCACTCCGGCCGCACCCAGCAGCGGACCGCCGGCCTGTGAGATGCCGAGGGTGGCGAGTGGGACCCCGCCGAAGGGCCACGCGAGGCGCAGCGCTTCCACCAGCGTGTGGGCTGCAGGTCGCCCGATCACCCGCCAGGGCCCGGTGGGAGCGGCCACGGCGGCCAGCCCGTGCAGCAGCGCGAAGACCGCCGAGGCGATCAGGTAGCCGGGCACGGTGAGGAACCACATCCAGCCCATGCCGATCGACATCCAGACCATTCCGAACAGCGAGCCGTTCACCATGCGTTGCCGGGCGGTGGGCCGTTCGCCCAGCGACACCTCGAACAGCGCGACACCCACGAACGCCAACGGCCAGAACCCCCATGGGGGGAGTGAGGCCGCCACGAGGAACCCGCCACCCGCTGCGAGAGCGGGTCGGGCGATTCTCGCCGCGGCGTGCCCGGCGGCGAACGACATCGGGTCAGTCGGTCACGAGGTCGGCGAACGCCACGATGCGCTGACGGACCGACCCGGGGGGATGACACGCGAACAGGGTGGCCCGGCCGAACGGTGTGGGATCGACGATCCAGACGTCGTGCGGTTCGATGATCTGCACACCGGTCACCCGGTAGACGTGACGGCCCTCGAGCGTGTTGAAGATGATCTCGTCACCTTCGCGGAGCTGATCGATGTCGCGGAACACCCGGCCGTAGGACGTCCGGTGCCCGGCCACGACGGTGTTCCCGATCTCTCCCGGCAGCGCGGTGCCCGGCCAGTGCCCGGGCCCCTGGTCGAGCGTGGTGAGCCTGATGCCCTGGTACAGCACCGAGTTCACACCGATCGTCGGGATCTCGATCGACCCGATCTCGACGAGCGGCTCGGCGCCGTACTCGTCGCGCGGCGGCGCGATGGGCGCCGGCGGCTGCTCGGGCAGTGTGGGCGGCGGCTCGGTCGTGGTGGGCGGCGGCTCGGTCGTGGTGGGCGGCGGCTCGGTCGTGGTGGTGGTCGTGGTGGTGGTGGTCGTGGTGGTGGTCTCTGGTGCCCGAGCCT
>REDU01000084.1 GCA_007693335.1 Ilumatobacter sp.
GAGCTCTGTCGGTGCCGGCCACAGAGGTTGATGCCGACGTCGATCCCGAGGTTCGCCGCCTCGCGATCCTGCTCGATGATTCGCCGGCTCTCTCGGTGCTCGATCTCGGTTACGGGCCAGGTGAGGCGGTGATCACTGCAGCGGCGCGCGAGCCGCAGCGTTTGACCCCCTACCTCGAGGCTGTGTTGGGTCACACCGACGACGAGATCGTCGGGGTCGACTCGGCCCGTGGACGCGAAGCCGTCCGGGCGTGCAACGAGTTGATGCGTGAGGTCCGCGCGATCCTGAGCCAGAACCCGAAGACGCGCTGGCAAGGCCCCGAGCTTCACTGACCTGACCGACCCGAGAACTGCCCTCCAACGCCGGTTGGACGTCACGACGGCACGGTGGCGACGCGGTTGGCGGTTTCCGACGGCCGCTTGCCAGGTCTGTAGCGGCTGCCCGGGCGGCCAGGAGGCGGCGACACACATACTGCCGGGATCCCGCAACAGAGCATGAATGGTCGTGAATCGCCGCAAGCGAATCGGCCAACGGAACGGCGCCAACGCGTCGTCCGGATCTCTCGTCGCGCCCCAGAACGTGCCGCCCAATCAACGCAGCGAAGAGGCCCCATACCGCCGGCTGAGTGACGCGGCCAAGCGGCACTCGGCAACGCTCCAGCGGGCCACGTGCAGCGGCATTGTGGGCTGCTCATCGGACGGTCAGACACCGCACAGTTCGCCGGCTTCCGGGTGCTCCGACGCGGGTCGCTGTCGGTGATGTCCGATTGGGTTGTCGACTATCTCGTGGCGTGGCACAATCGTGACCATGACGACGGACTCGCTGCGAAACGTGAAGGATCGATTCTCCGAGTTCGTCGACCGCGTCGACCGAGAGCACGAGCGCATCGTCGTCACGCGCAATGGCCGACCCGCTGCGGTGTTGATCAGCCCTGACGACCTCGACAGCCTCGAAGAGACCCTCGAGCTGCTCGGCGACCACAAGGCAATCCGTGAGCTCGTCGAGGCCGAAGCAGCGGTCGCCGCCGGCGACGTTGTCCGAGGCGTCGACGCTGTCCGAGCGTTGCGCACCTCGCCCCGGTCGTGATTGAGAACGCCTACGAGCTCATCGTCGCCCGTCCAGCGGCGCGAGCGATCGCCGAAACGCTGCCCGAACCGGTCGCCTCTGCCGTCATCGACTTCATCACCGGATCCCTCCTCAAGAACCCCCGACGCGTCGGACGCGAGCTGCGAAATGAGCTTGCGGGCATTCACAGCGCCCGCCGTGGCAGCTACCGCGTCCTGTATCGAATCGACGAAAACGAACGGACCGTCACGGTGCTTCGCATCGACCACCGAGGTGACGTCTACCGAACCACCTGAACCCCAGCCTCCTCGCTGCTCCTCGTGAGGTCGTCCGACCGAACACTTCCAAACACAAGATTGCGGTGCACCGTTCTGGACTCGAGCCACACTGCGGCCCTTACCGGGTGCCCCATAAACCGCCGGCAGATGGGCGGGCCGACTGCCCTCCAACGCCGGTTCAGGGTCCGAAGAGCGCGTGAGGAGCTGAAGTCAGCGTTGTCGACCCGATTCGTCAGGCGGCGGTCCGTGTCGGTGGTCGAACCAGTGGAGCGAGGAGCCGTGCGGGTCTGCGTAAGCCAGTGGTGTTCCGTCGAGCGCCACGGTGAACAACCCCGTGGTGGGATCAGGCGACGGCGGCAGGGTGGCCGTGCTGAACTCGATGACGCCTGGGCCCTCGTTGGACAGCCAGCGGCACCCGAGCGCGTCGACCAGCGCAATGAACTCGGATCGAACCTCGGGCGTCACGTAGTTGAGCACGGCGCTGTGGAACACCACGACCGTGGATCCTTCGGATGCTGAGGCCACGAGTTGAGGGAGCGCAGCGACGAGATCGCCGGCGACGAGATTGGGCGGGTCCGCTCTGGCGATCTCCACCGCTGCCCGGAGTCGCGCGAGTCGGTGCTGTTGTTCGGGCCAGACCAGTGTTTCGAGCCATCGGACATCGTCGGGGTCTCGCACGTCGAGCGGGTTGAGGTCGATGCCGGCGCGCCAGACGACCTCTGGGAGCGCATCGGGAACCGGTACGGGTCCGTCCACGTCGCAGTCCAACAGGAGCGGTTCGTCCTCGGTGTCGGGTGCGAGGATGGGGCCGGTGCCGTATCGGTAGGCGAGCCGGTCGGGATACAGACAGAGCCCGGCCGATGCGCCGACCTCGATCAAAGAAATCGGGCCGGGGATCGTCGCCAGGGCCGGCAACAGAGTTGCGCAGCGTCCGACCTCGTTGGTCTGGGTTCGCCGCAACGCAGTGATGTCGCTCACCTCGTCCCATCGCTCCACCACAGCCGTGCGGAATTCCTCGAACGGCCCGGGCTCGACACCAACGAACCGCGCAGCCGCGAACAGCAGGTTCGGCTGGCGCTGTCGTGGCGGCAGCGCGTCGATCATCGCCAACACCTCGGGATCCTCCGCCACGCCTGTTGCCCACGCCTCGAAACACGGCGACTTCCGCCTCGCCTCGTACGAGGCGAACCATCGATAGAGATCAGCGGTCTGCACGTCTGAGGCTTACCAGAGCCTGCGCCGCAAACACGGCAAGCGCCAACGAACAGACCCGAGCGAACTGTCCCCAACCGCCGGCTGGAGGTCGAGCGCTTCGGCTATGTCTGGTGTGCTGTCCGCGCTCGACACGCTGCTTATCGACGACCTCACCGACGACCTCACCGACGACGAAGACGACGCATTCGCCGCTGCATTCGACGCGTGAGAACCGTCGTCGACCCCGACGCCTGCAGCGCCTCGTCCCAAGCCACCTTGCAGCGCGTCGACCGGCAAGCTAACTTGTCGTTGTGGTTGCGCCGCTCATCGCTGCCAGCGCCCGCAA
>REDU01000106.1 GCA_007693335.1 Ilumatobacter sp.
GCTACGACGTGCTCTCGGCCGACAACCCCGCGCTCGTACTCGTCCACATCAGCGGTTTCGGCCAGACCGGTCCCCGAGCTCGCGACGCCGGCTTCGGCAGCATCGGCGAGGCGATGGGCGGCATCCGCCACACCACCGGAGCACCCGACCGGCCACCGTCACGCACCGGTGTCAGTCTCGGTGATTCGCTGGCGGCGATGTTCGGCGTGATCGGAGCCCTCGCCGCGCTGACCCGTGCCCGCCAGACCGGTGTGGGTCAGGAGGTCGACGTCGCCATCTACGAGGCGGTGGCCGCGCTGATGGAGTCCACCATGGCCGACTACGAGCTGGCGGGGGTGCTGCGCGAGCGCTCCGGCAGCGTGCTGAAGGGTGTGGCGCCGTCGAACGTGTACCCCACGGCGGATGGTTCCGAGATCCTCATCGCCGCCAACGCTGACAGCGTGTTCGCCCGGTTGTGCACGGCGATGGACCGCGCCGACCTCGCGTCCGACCATCGCTACGCCACCCACCTCGCCCGGGGCGAGCACATGGACGAGCTCGACGGGGTGATCGGTGCGTGGACCGCCACGCTCACGACACCCGATGCGCTGGCGCTGCTCGAGTCGCACGGGGTGCCGGCGGGGCAGATCTACACCGCTCGCGAGATGCTGACCGACCCGCACTACCTCGCTCGCGAGATGGTGCTGCGCATGACATCGCACCAGGGGTGGGACGTCCCGATGACCGGAGTGGTGCCGCGCTTCGGTGGCACACCCGGCTCGGTGCGCCGAACCGGGCCGGAGCTCGGTGCCGACACCGTCGACGTGCTCGCGGACGTGGCCGGTCTGAGCGATCAGGAGATCCGCGATCTCGCCGCCGCCGAGGAGACGATCCCGTGACCGACATCGACGTCCTCCTGCGCGACGTGACGCTGCGCGACGGCCTCCAGGACGAAGCACCGATCCCGACGGGGGCCAAGCTGGCGGTGTACGAGGCGCTGGTGGCGGCAGGGATCCGCGAGTTGGAGCTGACCTCGTTCGTGCGACCGGATCGTGTGCCGGCGATGGCCGACGCCGACGAGATGGTGGCGCGCACGGCGCCGGCCACACCCGGCGACGGACCGGTGCGGTGGGGGCTCGTGCTCAACCCGCGCGGAGTCGACCGGGCGCTGGCGGCCGGTCTCGGCCATCTGCAGTTCGTGCTCTCGGTGTCGGAGACGCACAACCAGCACAACGCCGGACGGTCGGTCGACCAGAGCCTCGAGGAGCTGGCGGCGATCCGGGCGCGCGTGGGTGAGGACGCCGTCCTCGAACTCACCCTCTCGACATCGTTCGGGTGCCCGTACGAAGGCCCGATCGACCCGGCCGCGGTGCTCGCCGTGGTCGAGCGCGCCCTCTCGATCGGCGTCGACGGCATGTCGCTGGCCGACACCATCGGCACCGGCATCCCGTCGGAGGTGCGCCGGCTGGTGACAGAGGCCGTGGAGTTGGCCGGCGACGTACCCGTCGGTGCCCACCTGCACGACACCCGGGGCCTCGCCATCGCGAACGGCCTCGCCGCCCTCGAAGCCGGAGCGGTACGACTCGATGGCGCCGTCGGTGGGCTCGGCGGATGCCCGTTCGCCCCGGGCGCCTCCGGCAACGTCCCGCTCGAAGATCTCCTCCACGTGCTCGACGCCAGCGGGGTGCGCACCGGCGTCGACCTCGACGGCCTCATCGAGGCGGCCCACCTCGCCTGCGATGCCGTCGGCCGCCCCATCGGCAGCCACCTCGGCCTCGCCGGCCCCCGCTTCCGCTGACCCCTAGCCCGGCGTGCAGCCCTGCGTCGCGATCAGTGTCTCGGTCCATGTGACGAGTTCGTCGACGGTGCCCCACACGGAGTCGATGAGCCACACGTGGTCGTCGCAGATCCAGCTGACCGAAGCCACCGCATAGGCCTCGGGGGCGCCGCGAGTCAAGTAGACGTCCACCCCGCCGATCTCGACCACCTCCTGCTCGCCCTCGAACAGTTCGAGGTCGGGGCCGTACCAGTCGTCGGTGGGAGCGATCAGGGCGATGAGGTGCAGCCCGAGTGGGGTGACGAACTGGATCTGGGCGATCTCGGAGCCGACCGATGCGGGCTCGGCCGGGGAGATGTTCCGGGCCCCGGCGCGCTCGAGCACGTCGATCGCGTTCCGCTGGGTGTCGATCGTGGCCGGGATGTTCTCCCACCGGGGCAGCGCCTGCCACGCCTTGGCGGCGTGGCCCCAGCTGTAGTCGTCGGTGGCGACCACGACGGTCTCGCTGCCCGCGAGGGTGCCGGCCCAGACGAACTGGTTCACGAGCCACTCGCCCCTGGGCTGTTCGAACAGCAGTTCGACGGTCTGGTCGGGGGAGTAGGGCGTGGCCGGGCCGTCGGTCGCCTGCACGACGTACGCCCGCCGCTCACCGGTCCACGCCGCGAGCAGCAACCGCTCGGCGCCGGCGTCGGTGCGCTGGACCGCTCGCAGCCCGCAGTCGAGGGCGAGGCGGTCGCGGAACTCCTCGGCGTCGTTGGTCCGCTCGTCGAACGCCACCCCGTCGGTGTCGGTCGACCATTCGCCGCCGGCGGCGAGGCGGGCCAGTTCGATCGTGCGCTCGGCGTGGGCCAGCATCGTCTCGACGTCACAGGTCGAGACCTCGGCGGGAGGTTCCGTCGTGGTGGTCGGTGCCTCGGTGGTCGGTGCCGGTGCCTCGGTGGTCGTGGTGGTCGGTGCGGCGTCAGGTGGCGCGTCGTCGCCGCCGCACCCCAACGCAGCGGCCAGGGCCGTCACCGCCAGCAGTCTGGCGAACGTGGTCGTCGCACGTACTCTCACGTCTCCAGCGTGCGCCCTGCCGCCGCATCGGGCCAGAGGAGGAAGTCACCCTGGGGGATCGAACGTCGAGTGCCGGTGGACTCACGGGGTCAGGTCGGGGTGGGCGGAGAACTGGACGAGGGCCTCGGGGTTGGCCAGGGCCTCGGTGTTGCGGACCTCACGACCGTTGATCACGTCGGTCACCGCCAGCTCGCTGATCTTGTTGCTGCGGGTGCGCGGGATGTCGCTCACCGCGGCGATCACCGCCGGCACGTGGCGGGGTGAGCACGCTGAACGGATGGCCGACCGGATCGTGGCGCGCAGCTCGTCGTCGAGCTCCACACCGTCGGCGGTGCGGACGAACAGCACGATGCGGGTGTCGTCGTCCCACCGCTGGCCCACGGCCACGCACTCGGTGACCTCGGCCAGGCGCTCGACCACCCGGTAGATCTCGGCGGTACCGATCCGCACGCCACCGGCGTTGAGGGTGGCGTCACTGCGACCGTGGATCACCATGCCGTCGTGGGACGTCCAGCTGGCGAAGTCGCCCTGGGTCCACCAGCCGTCGAAGCGCTCGAAATAGGCCGACCGGAACCGACTGCCGTCGTGGTCGCCCCAGAACCCGAGCGGCACCGACGGGAACGTGGGTCGGCAGACGAGCTCACCGTCGACACCCGGCCCGCACGGTCGGCCGTGGTCGTCGAACACGTCGACGTCCATCCCGAGCGCCGGCCCCTGGATCTCACCCGACCACACCGGTGCGGTCGGATCGCCACCCACGAAGCATCCGCAGATGTCGGTGCCGCCCGAGATCGAGGCGAGATGCACATCGCTCTTCACGTGCCGGTGCACCCACTCGAACCCGTCGGCGTGGAGGGGCGACCCGGTGGAGCACACCGTGCGCAGTGCCGACAGGTCGTGCGTGTCGACGGGGGAGAGGCCCCCGGTCTTCCTGCAGGCATCGATGTACTTGGCCGACACACCGAGGCAGGTGAGCCGGTAGCGCTCGGCCACGTCGTAGAGCGCCGTGGCACCCGGATGGAACGGGTTGCCGTCGAAGCACACCACGGTGGTTCCGGACGCCAGCGCCGAGAGCAACCAGTTCCACATCATCCAGCCGCACGTCGTGAAGTACATGAGCCGGTCGCCGGGCCGGAGATCGGTCTGGTACTGGTGCTCCTCGAGATGCTTCAGCAGCACGCCGCCGGCACGGTGCACGATGCACTTCGGCGCACCGGTGGTGCCCGACGAATAGAGCACGAACAGCGGATGGTCGAACGGCAACCGCTCGTAGCGGGGTTCGGCGCCGCGACATGGGGCGAGCCAGTCGAGCCACGTGGTGGCACCGGCCACCGGACTGCCGTCGTCACCCGCCGAGCCGGGCACGATCACCACGCGCCGCACGGTGGGCAGCCGGCCGGCCACCTCGGCCACCCGATCGGTGAGCACGAACTCCTTGCCGCCGTAGCGGTAGCGGTCGGTTGCCACGAGCACGACCGGGTCGACCTGACCGAACCGGTCGACCACGCCGTCCACGCCGAAGTCGGGTGACGTGGAGGTGAAGGTGGCCCCCACCGCAGATGCGGCCAGCGCCACCACCATCGTCTCGGTCACGTTGGGCAGCCACGCCGCCACCCGGTCGCCCACCCCCACCCCGTCGTTCCGCAGGGCCTCGGCGGCGGCGGCCACCGTTGCCGTGAGGCCCGCCCACGTCGTCACGCGGTCATCGCCGGCTTCGTCGACGTCGACCACCGCCGGTGCGTCCGGATCGGGCGCGTGCCCCAGCAGGTTCTCGGCGTACGACAGCCGGGCGTCGGCGAAGAACCGCTCACCATCGAACGCCGGCGCAGTGCCCCGATCGCCGATCACGCCGGTGTCGTCCCACACCAGGTCCCAGAACGCCGCCGGATCCTCGACCGACCAGCGGTGCAGCGCACGGGAGTCGGCCACCCCGGCCCGCCCCACGAGCGCGGCCATCCGCGTGCCAGCCGCCCGCTCGGGTGAAGGAGTCCACAGCGGCTGGGTGGTCCCGTCGGTCATGCCATCGAGCGTATTCGTCGGCCCGCTGCGGCCGGATCCCGAGCCCCCTCACCCGTTCAGGTCAGCCCACGGCGGTGACGTTCGACTTCTCGGCTGACGTGAACGAGGACGGACGAGCGACCGCTGGGCGCGTGCGATCCGACCGGCATCAGCGGCACACTGGGTCGTCGTGATCCGACTCCCCGTGCTCGTGGGCGCCCTGGTGGTCGCCGCCCTCTCGGTCCCCGTCGTGGCCGTCGCGTCACCGGACGGGACCGGCGCGCCCGATGCCGCCGGTACCCGTCCCGCCGCCACACCGGCGCTCACCGAGGCCCCCACCACCATCGCCGTGGTGGGCGATTCGATCTCGCAGGGCACGGGCGCCAACGGCCCCGGCGCGCCCGGTGGTGGGATCGGATCGCCACGACCGGCGGCGTCGTGGGCGGCCGGCGATCAGCCGGGTCTCGACAGCTACGCCCAACGGCTCGAGGCGACCCGTGGCCGCCCGGTCACCGCCGTGAACCTGTCGGCCAACGGCGCGAGCATCCGCCATCACCTCGTCGATCAGGTGCGGGCCGTCCCCGCAGGCACCGATCTCGTGCTGGTGCAGATGGGCGGCAACGACCTGTGCCGGTCGAGCGAGCACGAGATGACCCCGCTCGACGAGGCGCGTACCCAGGTCAGGACCTCGCTCGCCTGGCTCCGCGAGCACCGACCCGACACGCTCGTGTCGATCTCGTCGATCCCCGACGTGTACTCGCTCTGGTACGTGCGCGGCGCCGCCCACCGCGGCGAGCAGTTCCCGTTCGTCGGTTTCGTGGTGTCGGGCCGCGAGGGCCCACGGGCGCCACGCAGCTTCGCCGAGAACAACAACAAGCGAGCCGCCCGGATCATGTGGGACACGCTGGGCGTGGTTCCCTGCAAGTCGCTGCTGTTCCGCCCCAACGTGCCCCGTAACGCCGGTCCCACTCCCGATCCCACCAACAGCGCCGAGCAACGGCGGCTACGCGTGCGTTCCCACAACATCGCCCTCAACGAGATCCTCGCCGAGGAGTGCGCCGCGATGCTGCGCTGCCGGTTCGACGATCACGCCGTGTTCGACCTCGTGTCCAACCGCGACGCCGAGGGGATGCTGCTGGCCGACAAGGAGCAGTGGGGGTTCACCGACGACGACATCTCCACCCAGGACCACTTCCACCCGTCGTTCCGAGGCCAGCGCAAGCTCGCCGAGGTCGTGTGGGCGGCCGGACACGACTGGACCGACACCGAGCCGCCCGTGGGGTACGCGTCGGTGCGGCCCGCGCCCGAGGCCGATGGGCCCTCGTCGCACGGTTGGTACACCGGGCCCGTCACGGTCGACGTGTGGTTCCGCGACGACGCCGGGGTGAGCGGGGTCGAGTATCGGATCCTTCGTCCGGCCGACGAGGAGTCCGGGAGCGAGCGCCCGTGGTCCCAGGTGGTCGACGAGCGGATCTCGGTGGCGGTGGTGGACGACGGTGAGTCATGGGTCGAGGCCCGCGCGCTCGACGTGAACGGCAACGTCAGCGCCTCCCAGCTCGTGCCGGTCCGGATCGACCGCGACCCACCGACCGTCGAGATCACGGCGCCGTTCGACGGCGAGGTCATGACGCTCGGCGCGCCGGTCGTGGCCCGGCACGGCTGTGACGACGTCGGTTCGGGGCTCGTCACGTGCGAGGCCAGTACCGCCCCCGGCGTCCACGTCGACGCTTCCGAGGTCGGGACCCACACGGTGCGACTGCGTGGGGTCGACGCCGCCGGCCACGTCACGACCGTGGAGCACACGTACCGCGTCGAGTACGCGTGGTCGGGCACCACCGGGCCGCTCGAGCGGGGCACGCCGCGCGAGGTGGCCGTCGGCTCGCCGCTCCCCGTGCACTTCACGCTCACCGACGCTCGCGGCCGGCCGGTGCCCGACGCCGTTGTCGACATCGCGCTCGTGGGTCCCGACGGTGTCGAGCGCTCGGCACCGTCATGGCTGGGCGGTCTCGGCATCGACTGGGCAGCCTGGTCGGCCGCGCACGGTGGTCATCTCCTGCTGGTCGACACCCGCGGCCTCGTGCCGGGGGTGTGGGATGTCGTGATCCGTCCCGACGACGGCACCGAGCGTCGCGTCAACGTGTTGCTCGGATCATGACGGCCCCGTCGGGGACGGTTCGCGCTCGTTGCCGCCGCTGTCAGATGCGGTTGAACGGGTAGGGCACCCTGCCCCGGATCACCATCGTCTCCGCGTCGCAGTCGATCGGGCCGATGCCGGTGAGACCCTGGTTTTGATCCACGGCACCGAGCGGGATGATTTCGTCGCGGTAGTAGCCCGTCTCGGAGACCGAGACGCTCGTGGTCACGACGAACACATGGGGCAGATCGGGGGGATCGCCGATTTCGAACATGATCGCTGCCTCGACGGGGTCGGAGAACACGTCCCAGGTCCCCTGCTCGGAGCCACTGGAGGCGACGCGGACCGGGCCGTCCTCGTCATCGATGATGATGTTGAAATCGTTCACCGCCACGGAGAACGTTCCGTCGTCGGAGAAGGTGTAGACGTAGCTCCCCGAGACGTACCGCGCCGAGCCGGCGTTCGCCACCCACTGCGCCCCGTTGAGCCGCCATGAGCCCACGAGGCAGCTGGCCGCACCGAGGTCGGCGCCGTCCCCGGCGCTCTCGGGATCGGTGCTCTCGGGATCGGTGCTCTCGGGATCGTCGCCGTCATCGATGGTGGTCGAGGTGATGCCCGAGCCTCCTGGCGGACCCGTCGTCCCGGTCTCCTCTGTCGCGACGTCGCCGAGAACCCCGGTGGTGGTCGTGATCGCGGTCGTGGCGGTGGTCGGCGGGATCGACGCACTGGTCGTGCTCGTGGCCGTCTCTGCCGCAGGTTCAGCTGCGTCATCGGACGAACACGACACCAACAGCAGTCCCGCCAGGGTTCCGACGGCGAGGCGACGAGACCTCGTTCCCCCAACTGTTCGAACGCTCATGTCGTCGATCACCTGCGCGAAGGTGAGTCGCACATTCGCGCAACCGACCGTTGTCCGCCCTCTCGATCCGAGACGCTACATCACCGCATCGGTGTGAGCCGGTCCTCGGGTGGGGCGGCAGGACTCGACCTCGCGGTCGGTTCGAGGCCGTCGAGCCCTGAGCGCACCGGTCAGCGGGTACGGTGGAGGGCTCACGTGTCGCACCTTCGGAGATCCCCGGATCGATTTCGGGGGCGCTGCACCTCAGCGCTGACGAGGATCCACATGGCCACCGCCCAGAAGAAGACCGCACCCGCCACGAAGGCGGCGGCGAAGAAGGCTCCGGCGAAGAAGGCCGCGGCCCGCAAGACGACGGCGCGTAAGAAGGCCGGGAACAAGCTCGCCGAGCTCCCCGAGGACCACACGCCCAGCCAGGCCGCCGCTCACGGGATCCTCGAGGAGCGTCGCGACCTCCAGCCGTCCGTCGACCACATCATGAACGCAGAGCTGAGCGAGGACGGCCGGATGCACGCCATCGGTCTGTTCAAGGACTCGCTGACCACGCCGGGTGACCCCAATCGCACCCCCGCCAAGGCCGTCGAGGCCGCCCGCGAGGCCACCGAGGACTGACCGGCCCCGGCCGCCTCAGGTCGGGCCGCTCACGCAGCGGTTCACGAGGGTGCCGATGCCCTCGACCGCCGACACGATCTCGTCGCCGGCCACCAGGGGCTGGCCCCGGCCCACGCCCCGGCCCACGCCCACGCCGGCGGGAGTGCCGGTGAAGATCAGGTCGCCCGGCAGCAACGTCAGGATGCCCGACAGGTACTCGACCAGCGCCGGCACGCCGAACACGAGGTTCGAGGTTCGATCATCCTGACGGCGCTCGCCGTTGATGTCGCAGGTGAGGGCCAGATCATCGGGGTCCCGGAACGAATCGGTCGACACGAGCACCGGCCCGATCGGCCCGTACGTGTCGCGTGACTTGCCGAGGTCGAAATGCGGAGGCGTGGCGGCGAACTGCAGCGTCCGGTCGGAGACGTCCTGGCCCACGGTGAGCCCGATCAGGTGCTCCCAGGCCCGGCCAGCCGGGATCGATCGCCCTCCCGATCCGATGACGACCACCAACTCGACCTCGTAGTCGACCCGATCGGCGCACAGTTGCACCTCGTCGCGTGGCCCGGCCAGACACCCCGGGAACTTCGTGAAGACCAGTGGTGTGTCCGGCACGTCGAGTCCGGCCTCCTCGGCGTGGGTCCGATAGTTCAGGCCCACGGCGAAGCAGTTGGTCGGCCGGGGGACCGGCGGCCCGACCGATCCAGCGGCGAGCGCCTGGTCGAACCGACCGTCGGGTGAGGCGGTGTCGAGCCCACGCGTGACCACGTGGAGTTCGTCGGCCTGACGGATCGCGGCCATCGGGTCGGCGGGGAGCCGGCCGTCGCTGACACGCTCGAGGTCGTACCAGCGGTCGACGCCGTCGGGGTCGGCCGCGACGAGCGCGGCGCGCCCCTCGAGATTGGCGAGTCGGAACGTCATGGTGGAGTACTTCCCGGTGGATCGTGGTGGGCGTCGAGAGAGCCGCGACAGTACCCCCGCGCCCGCCTCGACCGGCCCCATCCGAACCCGTCCGGCGTCACCGTTACAGTCGGGGGATGGACGACACGGCACGGTTGTGGGGGCCGGAGACGGCCAAGGCGATCGACAACTTCCCGGTCTCGGGCGAGCCCATCCCGGTGGGTGTCGTGCGCTGGCTCGCCCGCATCAAGGCCGAGGCCGCCCGGGTCAACGCCGAGTTGGGTCTGCTCGATCCCGTCGTGGGTGCGGCCATCGGAGCCGCGGCCGACGCGGTGGTGGCCGGTGATCACGACCACCAGTTCCCCGTCGACGTGTTCCAGACCGGATCGGGCACCTCGTCGAACATGAACGCCAACGAGGTGATCGCCGCGCTGGCCGGCTCGGTGGCCGACCTCGACGACCGCGTCAACCCCAACGACCATGTCAACATGGGTCAGAGCTCGAACGACGTGTTCCCGACGGCGGTGCACCTCGCGGCGCTCGAGTCGATCACCGGGGGTCTGCTGCCCGCTCTGGACGGGCTCGCCCGGTCACTCTCGGCCAGGGCCGACGAGTTCTCCGACGTGGTGAAGGCCGGTCGCACCCACCTGATGGACGCCGTGCCGGTGATGCTCGGCCAGGAGTTCGCCGGCTACGCCGCCCAGGTCCGCCTGGGCGCCGATCGCGTGGCCGACACCCTTCCCCGGCTCGCACGGGTGCCGCTCGGTGGCACGGCGACCGGCACCGGGCTCAACACCCATCCCGAGTTCGCCGAACGGGTGCGCGCCCGGCTGCACGCGGCCACCGGGCTCCCGGTCGAACCGCCCGCCGACCCGTTCGAGGCCCAGGGCGCACGCGATGCCCTGGTCGAGGTGTCGGGCGCGCTGAAGGTGGTGGCGGTGTCGCTCACCAAGATCGTGAACGACCTGCGCTGGATGGCCTCGGGTCCGCGCACCGGGCTGGCCGAGATCCACCTTCCCGAGCTCCAGAAGGGCTCGTCGATCATGCCGGGAAAAGTGAACCCGGTGATCCCCGAGGTGGTGGCACAGGTGGCCGCACAGGTGATCGGCAACGACACGGCCATCACGGTGGGAGGGATGCAGGGCAACCTCGAACTCAACGTGATGATCCCGATGATGGCCCGCAACCTCCTGGGTTCGATCGACCTGCTCGCGTCGGCCTGCCGCCTGCTCGACGAGCGGTGCGTGGCCGGCATCCGGGCCGACCGCGACGCCTGCGAGCGCCACGCCGAGCACACGCTCGCCACGGCAACCGCGCTCAACCCCCACATCGGGTACGACCGGGCCACCGAGATCGTCCGCGAGGCAGCGGCAACCGGCCGCCCCCTGCGCGATGTCGCACGCGAGCACGGGGTGGCCGAGTCGGCGCTCGACGAGGCACTCGACCTGCACCGCATCGCCCGCGGGTCGGCGCCGCCGACCCAACTCTGACAGTTTGGGGGCATGCGCGCAGTCGGTGTGATGGAGTTCGGGGGACCCGAGGCCCTGCAGGTGGTCGACCTGCCGGAGCGGCACGCCGGGCCGGGCGAGATGCGCCTGCGGGTACACGCCGCCACCGTGAACCCGACCGACACGTACACGCGCAACGGAGCCCGCGCCGAGTTGCTGCGGAAGTTCCCGCCCCCGTACGTGCCGGGGATGGACGCCGCCGGGGTGCTCGACGAGATCGGTGACGGCGTCGAGACCGACCTCCGGGTGGGCGACCGCGTGATGGCGATCGTGGTGCCGCACGGATCACACGGGGCCTACGCCGAATCGCTCGTGGTGCCCGCTGGGTCGGTCGCCGCGGCACCCGCCGGGACCACTCACGCCGAGGCCTCGACGCTGCCGATGAACGGCCTCACCGCCCGGCTGGCGCTCGACCAGCTCGGGGTGCAGCCGGGGGGCACCGTCGCGGTCACCGGCGCTGCCGGAGCCTTCGGCGGGTACACCGTGCAACTGGCGGTGGCGGATGGTCTCCGCGTGATCGCCGATGCCTCCGGGAGTGACGAGGAATTGGTGCGGTCACTCGGGGCACACGTCGTGGTTCGACGCGGTGACGACGTGGCCGAACGGATTCGCGAGGTCGCACCCGACGGCGTCGACGGGCTGATCGACGGCGCCGTCCAGAACGAACTGGTGATCCCGGCCGTTCGCGACGGCGGAGGGTTCGCCACCGTGCGCGGTTACCGCGGTGAGCCGGTGCGCGACATCGTGTTCCATCAGGTGTGGGTGCGCGACTACGCGGAGAATCGCGCCGAGCTCGACCGTCTGCGGGCGCTCACCGAGACCGGCCGGATCACGCTCCGCGTGGCTCGCACGTTCGCGCCGGCCGACGCCGGCGAAGCTCACCGGTTGCTCGAGGCCGGAGGGACCCGTGGCCGACTCGTGATCGAGTTCTGACCCCGTCTTCTGGTCACCGTCGTCCGCGTCGATCCAGGTGGGCGTACCCTGGGGCCATGGAGCTGGCGCGGTCGAGGATCCTCGTGCGGACACTGTTGCTGGCCGTGATCACGCTGCTGGTGCTCGGCTCACCCGGCGTCACCGGCGCCCAGGATGACGACGGGCGAGCGCCCGTGTACCACGTCATGATCTCCGGCGAGATCGACCTGGGGCTCCCGGCCTATCTCGATCGGGCGATCGGCGAAGCCGAGGCCGCCGGTGCCACTGCGCTCATCATCGAGATCGACACGCCCGGCGGCCGCCTCGACGCCGTGATCCAGATGCGTGGATCGATCATCGACACCGATCTGCGCACCATCGCGCTGGTGGATTCCACGGCCTTCTCGGCGGGTGCCCTGGTCGCCATCTCGTCCGAGGAGATCTGGATGACCCCCGGTTCGGTGATGGGTGCCGCCACCCCGGTGATGGGAGGCACCGGCGAGGTGGCCGACGAGAAGACGATCTCGGCCGTGCGGGCCACCTTCGAGGCGGCGGCCGAGGAGAACGGTCGCGACCCGCAGGTGGCGGCAGCGATGGTCGACACCCGCATCGTCGTGGAAGGTCTCGTGGGCAACGAGGAGCTGCTCACCCTCACCGTGTCCCAAGCGGTCGAGTTCGGGTACGCCGACGGCGTGGTCACGAACCTCGACGACCTCATCGTCGAGCTCGGCTTCGACGACCAGGAGCTGGTGATGGTCACCCTCGGGTTCGCCGAGCAGATCGTGCGGTTCATCACCAGTTCGGTGATCGCCGGGCTGCTGTTCACGATCGGGTTGCTGCTCATCATCGGCGATCTCTTCAGCGGCGGCATCGGGATCGTCGCTGGTATCGGAGTGGTGATGCTCGCGGTGTTCTTCTGGGGGCACCTGTTGGCCGGTCTGGCCGGATGGGAGGACATCGCCCTGGTCGTGGTGGGGTTACTGCTGATCGCGGTCGAGGTGTTCGTGCTGCCCGGCTTCGGGGTGGCCGGCATCCTCGGTCTGATCTCACTCAGCATCGGCGGTTTCCTGGCGATGATCTACCGTGAGTTCGAGTTCGTGACCAACGCCGACATGTTGCGGGCCGGACTCACGATGGGCCTCGCCGTGCTCGGCGTGGCGCTCGGCATGATCGCGATCCTGATGCTCGTGGCCCGCCGGGGGCCGCCCAGTGGGCTCGTGCTGCAGGCCCGGTTGGCGGGCGGCGACGCGGTCACCGAGCGTGGGTCGACCGGCTGGCTCAACTTCTTCGACGGCAACGAGCGCCTCGAGCGCGACACGTTCGCCGATGCCGCGGAGCTCCCGGCGGAGCCGTTGCACTCGATGGTCGGCGCGACCGGGACCGCGATGAGCGATCTCCGGCCGGGCGGGCTGGCCGAGATCGACGGCCAGCGCGTCGACGTCGTGACCTCGGGCGAGTTCGTGGCACGCGGCGAGCACATCCAGGTGGTGCGTGACGAGCGCTACCGCCGGGTGGTGCGGCGCATCGAGGCACCCGACCGCACCCGCGGGTGACGTTCCCGATCGGTCTCCCGACGCAGACTGGGGTACGGTCCGGCCATGGACACAAGCTCGGTCATCCTCATCGTGATCGCGGCAGCGGTACTGCTGCTCATCACGCTCTTCTTCTACTTCGTGCCGCTGGGACTCTGGATCACGGCGATCTTCTCGGGGGTGAAGGTACGCATCGGGACCCTGATCGGGATGCGGCTCCGCAAGGTGGCTCCTGCCGCCATCGTCCGACCGCTGATCAGCGCCACCAAGGCCGAGATCGACCTCGACATCGGCCAGATGGAGGCCCACTACCTGGCGGGCGGCAATGTCGACCGCGTCGTGAACGCCCTCATCTCTGCCGACCGGGCCAACATCGAGCTGCCGTGGAAGCGTGCGGCCGCCATCGACCTCGCTGGCCGGAACGTGCTCGAGGCCGTGCAGATGAGCGTGAACCCGAAGGTGATCGACACGCCTCGCGTGGCCGCCGTGGCGAAGGACGGCATCCAGATGGTGGCCGTGGCCCGCGTGACGGTTCGTGCCAACATCGACCGCCTGGTCGGTGGTGCCGGCGAGGAGACGATCATCGCCCGTGTCGGTGAGGGCACCGTGTCGAGCATCGGTTCGGCCGACTCCCACAAGTGGGTGCTCGAGAACCCCGATGCCATCTCGACACGCGTGCTCGAGCGTGGTCTCGACGCCGGCACGGCGTTCGAGATCCTGTCGATCGACATCGCCGATGTCGACATCGGCCGCAACGTGGGCGCCGAACTGCAGACCGCCCAGGCCGAGGCCGACAAGAACATCGCCCAGGCCCGCGCCGAGGA
>REDU01000137.1 GCA_007693335.1 Ilumatobacter sp.
CGACCGCCGACTGCCGACCGCGGCGGGTCAGGTCAGGTCAAGGTGAGTCTCATGATGACTCGGGGGAAGCCGTCGAGGACCGAGTCCGTGTCGGAGACCCTGGCGAAGCCTGCTCGCTCGAACAGCGCACGTGTGCCGACGTAGGCCATGGTGGTGTCGACTCTCTCCCCCTGGTTGTCGACCGGGTAGCCCTCGACTGCCGGAGCGCCGCCGGCCTGTGCGAACTCGACGGCGCCGCGGAGCAGGTGGTGGGAGATCCCGGACTTTCGGTGACCGGGGCGCACCCGGAGACACCACACCGACCACACGTCGACGTCGTCGACGCGGGGGATCGTCCGACTGCGGGCGAACGCCGTGTCGGACCGCGGCGCGACGGCCGCCCATCCGACCACCTCGCCGCTGTCGTAGGCCAGCACGCCGGGCGGCGCCTGCTCCATCAGTCGCCTGACCTTTTCGCCTCGTGCTGGGCCGACGAGCGAGCGGTTCTCCTTCGACGAGACCCGATGGCTCAGGCACCAGCACACGTTCGCGTCCGGTCGCTTCGGGCCGACCATCGTGCGCACGTCCTCGAACACTGTCGCAGACCGAACCTCGATCACCACGGAGTCGTACTACCACAGCGTGTGATGGTCGGGATGGGGAGATTCGAACTCCCGACCCCCTGCTCCCAAAGCAGGTGCGCTACCAGGCTGCGCCACATCCCGTGGTCGAGATCGTACCGACGCCCGTGCCGTTCTCGCCGCAGGTATGAACCCGAACTGTCTGTGGGGATCGGGTGGATCTGCCGGATCGCCGCGGACAGTTGGGGGTGGGGTCAACGGTTGGCGCGGGCGGCGGCCTTGGCGACGCGCTTCTTGGCGCGGCCGATCGGTTCGATCTGGCGACCGTCGAGGTCGCCCAACTCGATGCCGTTCTCGAACAGCACGCGGTACCGCTGCCAGTTGAAGCCGTTGGCGAGGAGCACCTTGCCATCGGTTCCCTCGGGCACGCCACCACGACCGCCACCGGGCAGATCGCTCGTGGCGCGGACCCGGTCGCCGATGCGGAGATCGATCTGATCGGTGTGTGGCACGGACAGGGAGTGCGGCTTCCAGAACTGCATCGCCGGACAGTCTGCCCGATCGGGGCGTCTCCGAGCACGTTCGGCGAGCGGACGGCCGGTCTGGGTCCCACCGGAGCTTCCACCTGGGTTTCGTTCGGTGGGCCACCGGTACACTCGCTGATCTGTGAAGAGTTCGGTCGAACCCCTCGAGGGGAACAAAGTCAAGGTGTACGTCGAAGTCGAGGAGGCCGAGTTCGATCACGACATCGATCGCGCCTTCAAGACCCTCGCGAAGGAGGTCAACCTGCCGGGCTTCCGGGCCGGCAAGGTGCCCCGCCGGGTACTCGAGGCCCGCATCGGTCTCGGACCCGCCCGCGAGCAGGCGCTGCGCGAGTCGGTGCCCGAGTACCTCTCGAAGGCGGTGCGCGAGCACGACGTCGATCTGATCGCCACCCCCGAGGTCGAGATCACCGGTGGGCAGGACGAGGGGCCGGTCGAGTTCGACGCCACGTGCGAGATCCGCCCCGAGATCACGGTGCCCGGATACGGCGGTCTGCGTATCGAGCTCCCGAGCGTCACCCCGGGTGACGACGAGATCGAGGAGGCCGTGCAGACCGAGCTGCGCCGTCACGGTGGGCTCGAGCCGCTCGACCGACCGGCCGAGACGGGTGACTTCGTGACGCTCGACCTCGCGGCCACCCGCGACGGCGAGGAGGTCACGGGCCTCAACACCGAGGACTGGTCGTACGAGATCGGTCAGGGGTGGGTGGCCGAGTCCTTCGACGACGAACTGATCGGTGCATCGCCAGGAGACGAGCTGACGTTCACCGCCACCCCGAAGGGCACCGAGGAACCAGCCGACTTCACCGTGAAGGTCACGGCCGTACAGAGCCTGACGGTGCCCGAGCTCACCGACGAGTGGGTCAGCGAGAACCTGGGCGAATTCGACACGGTCGACGAGTGGCGCGCCGACATCGTCGAGCGGATGACCGAGGGCCGGCTCAACCAGGCCCGTAACCAGCTGGTGAGCAAGGTCACCGAGTCGCTCGCCGGTCTGGTCGACCTCGAGCCGCCCGAGTCGTTGGTGAACGCCGATCTCCAGCGCCGGGTCCAGAACACGGTGCAGCAGTTCCAGGCGCAGGGCATCGACCTCGAGGCGTGGCTGTCAGCCACCGGCCAGGACACCAACGCCTTCGTCGAGTCGTTGCGCGGTCAGTCCCACGAGGCCGTCAAGGTCGACCTGGCCCTGCGGGCCGTGGCCGTGGCCGAACAGCTCGAGGTCGAGCCCGACGAACTCGAGTCGGAGTACGTGCGCATCGCGATGCAGGTCGGTCAGAAGGCCAAGGACGTCCGCAAGGCGTACGAGCGCAACGACGCCGTGCCCGAGCTGATCTCCCAGCTCCGCAAGTCGAAGGCCCTCGACTGGTTGCTCCACCATGTCGAGATGGTCGATCCGACCGGTGCCGTGCTCGACCGCGACACGGTGCTCGGCCACGACCACGATGACGACGATCACGATCACGCAGATGCCGACGATCAGGGCGACGATCCCGTCACCATGAGCGAAGCCACCACGAACGAAGAGGACCCTTCATGAACCTCGATGCCGTCAACTACCTGGTGCCCAACGTCGTCGAGCAGACGAGTCGTGGTGAGCGTGCCTACGACCTCTACAGCCGGCTGCTGAAGGACAACATCATCTTCTTGCAGACCCCGATCGACGACCAGATCGCCAGCCTGTTGTGCGCGCAGTTGATCCACCTCGAGTCGGAGAACCCCGACAAGGACATCAACATCTACATCAACAGCCCCGGTGGCGACATCACGTCGCTGTTCGCGATCTACGACACGATGCAGTTCATCCGCAACGACATCGCCACGATCTGCCTCGGGCAGGCCGCATCGGCGGCCGCGGTGCTGCTGGCGGCGGGCACGAAGGGCAAGCGTCTGGCGTTGCCCCACAGCCGCATCCTGTTGCACCAGCCCTACGGTCAGGTCGGCTACGGACAGGTGACCGACCTCGAGCTGGCGGCCAAGGAGATCCTGCGGATGCGCGACCTCCTCGAAGAGATCATGGCCCTCCACACCGGCCAGACTCGCGAGCGGATCCACGTCGACACCGACCGCGACTTCACGATGGAAGCGGAGGAGGCCCTCGAATATGGCATCATCGACACTGTGATCTCGTCGCGGACGGCCGTCGACCGCGACGGGCCCATCCGCTGACACGTACGCAACGACCACACCAGCGACCACATTCAACGACCACACCAGCGTCGAGACACCAGAGAGGGGGGCGGCACCAGTGGCGAAGTTCGGTGACACCGGCGAACTCCTGAAGTGCTCGTTCTGCGGCAAGTCGCAGAAACAGGTCAAGAAGCTGATCGCGGGCCCCGGGGTCTACATCTGCGACGAGTGCATCGACCTCTGCAACGAGATCATCGAAGAAGAGCTCAGCGAGACCAGCGAGTTGACCTTCGAAGAACTGCCCAACCCGCGCGATGTCCGAGCCTTCCTCGACGACTACGTGGTCGGGCAGGATCATGCCAAGAAGATCCTCTCGGTGTCGGTCTACAACCACTACAAGCGGATCCAGCACCAGCAGCAGACCGGGATCGGCCGGCGCGACGACATCGAGCTCGCGAAGTCGAACATCCTGCTGCTCGGACCCACCGGGTGCGGCAAGACGCACCTGGCCCAGACCCTGGCCCGGATGCTCAACGTGCCGTTCGCCGTGGCCGACGCCACGGCGCTCACCGAGGCCGGCTACGTGGGCGAAGACGTCGAGAACATCCTGCTCAAGCTGATCCAAGCCGCCGACTTCGACGTGAAGCGCGCCGAGACCGGCATCGTGTACATCGACGAGATCGACAAGATCGCCCGCAAGAGCGAGAACCCGTCGATCACCCGCGACGTCTCGGGCGAGGGTGTGCAACAGGCGCTGCTGAAGATCCTCGAGGGCACGCAGGCCTCGGTGCCACCCCAGGGCGGTCGCAAGCACCCGCACCAGGAGTTCATCCAGATCGACACCACCAACGTGCTGTTCATCCTCGGTGGCGCGTTCGCAGGACTCGAACAGATCATCGAGAACCGGATCGGCCACAAGGGCGTCGGGTTCCACGGCACCGTGCGCTCGAAGGTCGATCACGATCCGGGTGAGCTGTTCGCCCAGGTGCTGCCCGAAGACCTCGTGAAGTACGGGATGATCCCCGAGTTCATCGGTCGTCTGCCGATGGTGGGGGCGGTCCGCAGTCTCGATCGCACGGCGCTCATCCAGATCCTGACCGAGCCCAAGAACTCCCTCGTCAAGCAGTACCAGAAGGTGTTCGACTTCGAAGACGTCGAGCTCGAGTTCAGTGACGACGGTCTGGGGGCGATCGCAGATCTGGCGCTGCTGCGAGGTACGGGAGCCCGTGGGCTGCGGGCCATCCTCGAAGAGGTGCTCCTCAACACCATGTACGAGCTCCCGGGTCGAACCGACGTGGCCAAGGTCGTGATCGACGAGAACTCCGTGCGCGAGAAGGTCAACCCGACACTCGTGCCCCGCGAGACCAGTCGCCCCGCCCGTCAGCGTCGCGCCGCGTCATAGCGGGTCCGATCTCCGATCCCCGCGGGCCGTCCGCGTCGCTTCCGGCCCCGACGACGGCATCCTGCTCCTGATGGACTACGCCGCCGCCCTCGCGTACCTCGACGACCACGCGAGCTACGACGTCACCGGACGCATCGCGTCGCCGTCACTCGAGCCGATCACCCGGCTGGCCGCCACGATGGGAGACCCGCACCTGGCGGCACCCGTGATCCACGTGACGGGCACCAATGGCAAGGGATCGACGGTGCAGATGATCACCCGGCTCCTCATGGCCCAGGGTCTGACGGTCGGCACCTACACGAGCCCTCACCTCGAACGGGTGAACGAGCGGATCTGCCGCGACGGCGAGCCCATCTCCGACGAGGAGTTCGCGGAGCAGATCGCGGCGGTCGCCGCCCTCGAGGGGATCACGGGTGTCCGCCCGAGCTACTTCGAGGCCGTCACCGCAGCGGCGTTCCGCTGGTTCGCCGACGTGGCGGTCGACGTGGCGGTGATCGAGGTGGGTCTGCTGGGTCGTTGGGACGCCACCAACATCGTGCGCTCCCAGGTGGCGGTGGTGACCAACATCGGGCTCGACCACACCGAGTTCGCCGGACCCACGCTGCTCGACATCGCACGCGAGAAGGCGGGCATCGTGAAGTCGGATTCTGCGCTCGTGCTCGGCGAGACCTCACCGGAGTTGTTCGACGTGTTCCGTGACTCCGGGCCGGCCTCGATGCTGGTCCGCGACATCGACTTCGAGACCGTCGACAACACGTTGGCGGTCGGAGGTCGGCTGCTCGACCTGCGCACCCCCACCACGCTGTACCGCGATGTCTACCTCCCGTTGCACGGCGCCCACCAGGGCGACAACGCGGCGCTCGCGCTCGCGGCGGTCGAGACGTTCTTCGCCGCACCCCTCTCCGACGAGGTGGTCCGCGAAGGTCTCGGGGCGGTGTCGGCCCCCGGACGCTACGAAGTGGTGGGGGTGCAACCGCTCGTCATCATCGACGGGGCGCACAACCCGGCCGGCGCCGACACGTGCGCCCAGGTGTTCTTCGACGACTTCCACCCCGATGGTCGACGTCACCTCGTCGTGGGGACCCTGCGCGATCCGGGGGCGATGCTCGCGGCCCTGCGCGCCGACGAGTTCGACGTCGTGGTGGCGTGCACGGCGCCCACGCCGCGCGGGGTGCCGGCGGTGCAGGTGGCCAAGGCAGCCCGCGAGTTGGGCTGTGGCGAGGTGCTGGTGGCCGACACCGTGGCCGAGGCCTGTCGGCTGACCCTCGAGCGCTGCGACGCCGACGACGCCGTGCTCGTCACCGGCTCTCTGTTCGTGGCGGGTGGTGCCCGACCCGTGCTGCGGCGTGCTCTGGACTGAGGTGCCGCTCGGGTCCCGCCGTCGACGCCAGGTCGGTGTCCCGGTCGAAGCGCTGAGCCGCCTCCGAGCACACGCTGGCAGCAGCGACGAACGCGAGCACGCCGGCCACGATGCCGAGCGCCCAGATCGCGAGCATCGGTCCGACGCCGGTGCTCTCCGTCGGGCCGTGTCCGAGCGTCGTCAACACGAGGGCGAGCACCGTCGTCGATGCCGCCACGCTCGAGCGTTGTCGCAGGTTCATGTTCATGCGCGTCCGCCCACACCTGATCATCGGTGGGGGAGGCATCGCGCTTGAGCGCGAGATCGCCAGGACGAGGTCGCGAGGTCACGAGGTCACGAGGTCACGAGCCGGTGAGCGAGCGGTAGCCTCGGCCACCATGTCCGATCGCACTCTCGTCCTGTTGAAGCCCGATGCCGTCGAACGCGGCCTGATCGGCACGATCCTGTCGCGCTTCGAGGCCAAGAACCTCTCGATCGTGGCGATGGAGCTGCGCACGCTCGACGTCGAGCTGCTGGCACGTCACTACGAAGAGCACGTGGGCAAGGGTTTCTACGACGACCTCGTTGCGTTCATGTCGCGTGGCCCGGTGGTGGCGCTCGTGGTGGAGGGTCCCGAGGACACCTGGGAGGTGGTGCGCTCGATGATGGGTGCCACCAACCCTCGCTCGGCGGCGCCGGGTACCATCCGTGGTGACCTCGGTATCTTGTTCACCGAGAACCTGGTGCACGGCAGCGATTCGCTCGACTCCGCGACCCGCGAGATCGGGATCTTCTTCCCGAATCTGTAACATTTCCTGGATGCGCGGCTCCACCTGCCTCGAGCCGCATCCCACGTTCTCGGAAAGGGGCCGTCATGGCTCGCAACAATCCGCTCAGTCTGGGTCGTGATCTCGCGATCGATCTCGGCACCGCCAACACGCTGATCTACGCCCGAGGCCTCGGCATCGTGCTGGACGAGCCCTCGGTGGTCGCGATCAACGTCAACGACGGTCGACCGGTCGCGGTCGGCCTCGAGGCCAAGCGGATGATGGGTCGCACCCCGAATCACATCAAGGCGATCCGGCCGCTGAAAGACGGCGTGATCGCCGACTTCGACGTGTGCGAGAAGATGCTGCGCTACTTCATCCAGAAGGTGCACGCGAGCAAGTGGTCGAAGCCCCGGATGGTCATCTGCGTGCCGTCGGGCATCACCGGTGTCGAACAGCGTGCGGTGCAGGACGCCGCCGAGTACGCCGGCGCGCGCAAGCCCGTGCACATCATCGAAGAGCCGATGGCGGCGGCCATCGGGGCCGATCTGCCGGTGCACGAACCCAGCGGGAACATGGTGGTCGACATCGGCGGCGGCACCACCGAGGTGGCCGTCATCTCCCTCGGAGGCATCGTGACCGCGCAGTCGGTGCGAGTGGCCGGCGACGAACTCGACGAGGCGATCCTGCAGTACGTCAAGAAGGAGTTCTCCCTCGCGATCGGCGATCGCACGGCCGAGGAGATCAAGATCCAGATGGGGTCGGCGTGGCCGATGGAGGAGGAGCTCACGGCCGACATCCGCGGTCGAGATCTCGTGAGCGGACTGCCGCGCACCATCCAACTCACGACCGAGCACGTACGAGAGGCGCTGGCCGAGCCGGTGGCCGCGATCATCGATGCGGTCAAGACCACGCTCGACAAGACCCCGCCGGAGCTCGCTGCCGACATCATGGAGGACGGCATCATGATCACCGGCGGTGGTGCACTGCTCGGTGGACTCGACGAGCGGCTCGCTCACGAGACCGGGATGCCGATCCGGATCGCCCACGAACCCCTCTACAGCGTGGTGGTGGGGTCTGGTCGGGCGCTCGAGAACATCGATGCGATGCGGGGTCTGATGTCGCTCGGTGGCGACGACTGACCCGGGTCGTCCAACATGGCCAACTTCACGTTGGGTCGTCGCCGCATCATCGTGGTGCTGCTGCTCACCTCCGTGCTCCTCCTCACCCTCGACCTGCGGGGCAACGTCGTGTTCGACCGGGCGCGCGACGGCTTCGCGGTGGTGATGTCGCCGTTCGAGACGGCGGCTCAGGTGGTGACCCGTCCGGTGGTGAACGCGTGGCGTGCGGTCTCGGAGTACGACGAGGTGGTCGAGGAGCTCCGCCGTCTGCAAGAGCAAGTCGACGCGCAGCGCGGCGCCGAGATCGCCGCGAGGAACGCGATCATCGAGAATCAGCGGTTGCTCGCGCTGAACGATCTCGAGTCGTTGGCCGATTTCCCGACCGTGACGGCGTCGATCATCGGTCTGACCCCGAGCAACATCGATCAGGTGGTCGAGATCGATCGGGGCAGCCAGCAGGGCATCGAGGTGGGGATGCCGGTCGTGAACGAGGCCGGTCTGGTCGGCAAGGTGACCCAGGTCTTCCCGAACTCGAGCCTGGTGATGCTGGTGACCGATTCGCGCTACTTCGTGCGGGTGAAGGTGCTGTCAGAGGAGGTTCCCGTCCCCCCGACCACACCACCCGACACGGTGCCGAGCGGGCTCGAGGTGGGCGACGTGACCACCACGACCTCGACCACCACCACGACCACGACGGTGCCCGACACCTTCGACCCCGATGCCGGTGATCCCGAGAGCGATTCCGAGCCTGATCCCGACGCCGATCCCGACGCCGATCCGGGGGATCCCGACGCCGACGCGCCGGGAGGGCTGCTCGACGGTCTCGACGGTCTCGACGACGGCCCCGTGGCGGTCACCACGACCCTGCCGCCCGTGCGGGTCGAGCGTGAGACCGGTGCGCTCGCCGGCCAGGGCGGCAACCGACTGCCGCTCGTGACGTTCGTGTCGAGCAATCCGGTTCTCGGACAGATCTCCGTGGGTGACACGGTCGCCACCGCTGGTGGACGCGAGAGTCTCGCTCCACCCGACATCCCGGTCGGTGTCGTCCGCAACGTGATCAGCCGTCCCGGATCGTCGGGCACCGAACTCGAGGTCGAGCTGAGCGCGGATGTGTCGCGTCTGCAGTTCGTGCGGGTCGTGCTGTTCCGCCCGCTGTCGGAGGTCAGGGAGTGATCGGGCCGTGATCGTCTCGTTCATCCAGGGACCCATCGGCCGCCTGCTCCCGGTCGCGATCCTGCTGCTGGCGCTCCAGACCACCGTGTTCGTCGATGTCCAGCCGTTCGGTGTGGTGCTCCAGGTGCTGTTGGCCTTCGCGGCGGCCGCCGGGGTGGCGGGCGGGCCCGAGCGCGGGATGATCGCCGGGTTCGTCCTCGGGGTGGTCTTCGACCTCGGTACCGGTGCACCGCTCGGCTCCTCGTCGGTCACGATGGGCCTCGCCGGCATGGTGGCCGGCTCGGTCGCCTACATCAACATCGACGTGCACTGGTGGCTGGCCGCGATCTTCGTCGGTCTGGGTGCAGCGGTCGGCGAGCTGGCCGTGCCGGTGGTGCGCTACTTCGTCGGACAGACCAACGTGTTCACGCCGCAGCTGACCACCATCGTCCCCGTGGTGGCGTTGGGAGCGGCGCTGATGAGTCCACTGTTCGTCCCCATGAGCCGATGGTGCCTCCGACTCGGTCGCGCCGAGTGGAAGGTGCCGACCGAATGATGCTGTGCCACATGTTGCCGTGCGACACAGCCGGAGCGCGCCCGCTCGACCACTCCCACCGGCCAGACTGTCACGATGGCTGGTGACAAGCGCGCGACGCGCATCGGCATCCTGGCCCTCGTGGGTGTGATGCTCTTCAGCCTCGTCGGTGTCCGGCTGTGGTTCCTCCAGACGGTGCGGGCCGAGGAGCTCCAAGAACGCGTGACCTTCTCCAAGACGCGTACGGTCGACATCCTCCCCGAGCGCGGCCGCATCTTCGACGTCCACGGACGCATCCTCGCCGACAACCAACGGGTCCTCACCGTGGCGGTCGACCGCCAGGTGATCCGACGGCAGAGCGACCGGGACGAACTGTTCCGTCGCCTGTCCGGCTGGATCGAGGTGCCGATCGAGGAGATGGAGCGACGCTACGAGAGCGTGCTCTACAGCCCGTTCCTCCCGTTGCCACTGCGAGAGGACATCGACGAGCCCACGGCCATCGGCCTGCTCGAGCGGTCAGAGGATTTCCCCGGTGTCACCATCGAGACCGGTTGGCGGCGGGTCTATCCTTTTGCGCCGTTGGCGGCGCACGTGGTGGGCTACATGGGCGCCATCACCGCCGAGCAGCTCGACCGGTATCTCGAGCTCGGATACAACCGGAGCGAACGGGTCGGGCAGTTCGGCATCGAGCTGAGCATGGAGGAGTACCTTCACGGTCGGTGGGGGCGCCGCGTCTACGAAGTCGACGCCGCGAACCGGCCGGTCCGCTTGATCGAAGAGGTCCCACCGATCAACGGGTTCGACATCCAACTCAACATCGACCTCGAGGTGCAGCAGTACGTCGAGCAGGCGCTGCAGACCTCGCTGGAGAACCAACGTGGCCAGCCCGCCCCCAACCCCGAGATCGTGAGACCCAACGGGCAACGAGAGCGGCTCGATCCGTTGCAGGGAGAGACCGTGCCGTTCCCGGCGCCGGCCGGCTCGGCCGTGGTGATGGACTACGAGTCGGGTGCCGTCATCGCCGTCGCCAGCTATCCCACGTTCGACAACCGCTGGTTCGAAGCGGGCGTGTCGGGCGACAAGTTCCGTGAACTGTTCCCCGTGACCGACGACCCCGATCAGTCGATCCTCGTCAACCGGGCGGTGCAGGGCCGTTACAACGTCGGCTCCACGTTCAAGCCGTTCCCGCTCGCCGCGGCGGTGCAGACCGGGCTGATCTCGCCGTGGGAAGTCTTCCGCGACGGTGGCGAGTACCGGATGCAGTTCGTCGACCAGGACCGGTGCGACGCCGGGCTCATCCGCTGTGTCTACCGCAACGTGTTGTGCCAGGGCACCGGGCGGCCGTGCACGTACGGCAACATCAACGCGATCGACTCACTGGCGGTGTCGAGCAACGGCTACTACTACCGCATCGGTGAAGAGATCATGGCGCTCAACGACGGTGAGCCCGTGCTGCAGGAACACGTTCGCGAGTGGGGATTCGGCGAGCAGACGGGGATCGACCTCCCGTTCGAGTTCGCCGGCACGGTGCCCGACCGCGAGCTCAAGCGACGGTATGCCGAACTGGGCGTCATCAGCGAGGACGAGGGCCGCAACTACTTCGTGGGCGACAACCTGCAGATGGCCGTGGGCCAGGGACTGTTGTCGGCCACCCCGCTGCAGCTCGCGAGCAGCTACGGCGCGATAGCGGCCGAGGGGTCGCTGGTCCGCCCGCAGGTCGTACGAGCGATCTACGAGCCCGGTGTCCCGAACGGTGACGTCGGTTTCGCCGATCTGTCCCAGGGCAGGATCTATCGTGACTTCAGCTCCGAGGTCCGCCGGGTGATCGATATCTCCAGCGAGTTGCACGCTGTCATCACCCAGGGACTGCGTCGCGTCGTCACCCCGGGCGGCGGGCTCACGTCCAGCATCACCGGCAACTACCACCGGGCCACCGGCGAGAGCCTGTTCCACGACTATCCCTCGACTGCGATCCCGCTCGCCGGCAAGACGGGCACTGCGCCCGGCCGCAACAGCTACCCGTGGTTCGACTCGGCGGTCTTCGTGGGGTTCAGTGTCGATCGCCAGCGTCCGTACGTGATGTCGGCGTACCTCGAGAAGGCCGGGTACGGATCGATCGGGGCCGGCCCGGTCGTGAAGTGCACGTTCCTGGCGCTCTCGGGAATGGCCCCGGTGGAGGAGGTCCGCCCGTCGGACCCGTTGGACCCCGACAGCCGCCAGGTCGCGTCGCCGCAACGGCTGGCCGACACCTCGTGCTTCAGCACCCGCTTCGGCGGTGGCCTCGTGACCCGTGAGTGAGTCACCGTGAGCCTGCCGCTACTGCATCGCAAGCCCGACAGCGGTCTCGGCAACATCCGGTCGAGCCCCGCCGACCCCACCCGCAACATCGACTGGGTGTTGCTGTTCACCCAGGGCGTGCTCTCGGTGATCGGGTGCTTCGTGGTGTTCGCGTCGTCGCGCAACCGTGTACCCGCTGATCCGTTCTACTACACGACCCGCCAGGTGATCTTCACGATCATCGCTGCGTTCGTGATGTTCGCCGTGATGTCGATCGACTACCAGTTCTGGAAGGAGCGCGCCCGGGTCCTGTACGGCGTGACCATCATCGCGCTCGTCCTGCTCAAGCTGATGTCCCAGGCGTCGGGCCGGGATCTCATCACCTTCGAGCTGGGTCCGATCAACGTCCAGCCCCAGGAGTTCGCCAAGGTCACCGTGCTCATCGCGCTCGCCGCGTATCTCTCCCAGGAGCGGAGCGAGGAGCTCAGCTACCCACGGTTCCTCGGAGGGCTGATGGTGGTGGGTGCGCCGGCCCTGCTCACCTTGATCCAGCCCGACATGGGGAGCGCCTCGATGCTGGCCGTGCTCGCGATGGGCGTGATGCTGGTGGCGGGCGCGAAGCCGAAGTACATCGCCCTCATCACGTTCCTGTCGATCGTGAGCGTGGTCGCCGCGTTCGTCACCCGAATCGTGAACGAGTACCAGATCGAGCGTCTGCGCGTCTTCCTCGATCCCGACACCATCAACCCCGAGCTCCAGGACGCAGCGTTCCAGGTGCGCAACTCGATCCGGGCGGTCGGTAACGGCGGCATGTTCGGCCAGGGCTGGTTGCAGGGTCCCCTCACCGCCGAGGGGTACATCCCGGTGATGTGGGCCGACTTCCCGTTCGCCGCCGTGGCGGAGGAGTTCGGGTTCGTGGGCGGTGCGGCGCTGCTGTCGCTCTTCGCCCTCGCGATCTTCCGGATCTGGCGCATCATGATGCTGTCGCGCGACCTGTTCGGCATGTACCTCTGCGCCGGGGTGTGCTCGATGCTGCTGTTCCAGGTGTTCCAGAACGTCGGCATGACCGTGGGCATCATGCCGGTCACCGGGCTCCCGCTCCCGTTCATCTCCTACGGCGGCTCCGGCCAGCTCACCTGGTTCATCATGTTCGGATTGGTGCAGAGCGTCCACATGCGTCGGATGCGCTGAGGAGTAGACTCCGGGAGTCATGTCTTCAGTCTGGGCGCGGATCGAACCGCTCCTGGCACGGGTACAGAAGCCCGCTCGTTACATCGGGTGCGAAGACGGTGCCATCACCCCCCGGCACGACGAGTTCGGTCCGGCGGGTCCCGTGGCATGGTTGCTCGCCTATCCCGACACCTACGAGATCGGGTTGCCCAACCAGGGGCTCCAGATCCTCTACGAGATCCTCAACGAACGCGACGATGCCGTCGCCGAGCGCACCTACGCCCCGTGGCGCGATCTCGACCACCTCATGAGGGTCAACGATGTGCCGCTGTTCTCGGTCGAGTCGCACCGCCCCGCCGCCGAGTTCGACCTCCTCGCGTTCAACCTCTCGGCCGAGCTGGTGTTCACCAACCTGGTGAACATGATCGATCTGGCGGGTTGTCCGATCCACGGTGCCGATCGCGCCCCCGGTGATCCTCTGGTGGTCATCGGTGGCCACGCCGCCTTCAACCCCGAGCCCCTCGCCGACTTCGTCGACGCGGTGGTGCTGGGGGAGGGGGAGGAGGTCGTCTCCGAGATCACCGAGGTGGTCGCGGCGTGGAAGGCCGAGGGTCGCACCGACCGCGAGACGGTGCTGCGTCACCTCTCGCAGGTGCCGGGCGTGTACGTGCCGTCGATGTACGAGGTGCGCTACGACGGTCCTCGGATCGTGGCCGTCGAGGCCCGGTACCCCGACGTGCCCGCCACCGTCGACAAGCGAACCGTGGCCGACCTCGGCGATTGGCCCTACCCCAAGCGACCGCTCGCGCCGCTCACCGAGGTGGTGCACGACCGTCTGAGCGTCGAGGTGTTCCGTGGGTGCACCCGTGGATGCCGGTTCTGCCAGGCGGGCATGATCACCAGACCGGTGCGCGAGCGTCCCGCCGAGCAGGTGCGCACGATGGTGCGAGAGGGCCTCCGGCGCACCGGGTACAACGAGGTCAGCCTCACATCGTTGTCGACCGCCGACTTCTCCGACATCGAGCCCGTGGTGCACGGCATCCTCGAGGACTCCGCATCCGCGCCGGGTTCGTGCGGGAACACCACGATCAATCTGCCGTCGTTGCGGGTCGATGCGTTCACCGTGGGCCTGGCCGACGAGGTCAACAACGGCCGCCGGTCGGGGCTCACGTTCGCTCCCGAGGCCGGATCGTGGCGTCTCCGTACCGTCATCAACAAGCTGATCACCGAAGACGACCTCTACGGCGCCGTCGACTCGGCGTTCTCCCAGGGCTGGACCCGGGTGAAGCTGTACTTCCTCATCGGACTCCCCACCGAGACCGACGCCGACACCCTCGGTATCGCCGAACTCGCGACGCGGTGCGCCGAGATCGGCCGGCGGCACACCGGCCGTGCCTCCGTCACCGTCAGCGTGGGCGGGTTCGTCCCCAAGCCGCACACCCCCTTCCAGTGGTTCGGCCAGAACACCGCCGCCGAGCTCCAGCGCAAGATCGACCTGATCCGCGGCGCCACCCACAAGGTGAAGGGCGTCCACGTCAAGTGGCACGACCCCGAGGCCAGCGTGGCTGAGGGCATCGTCAGCCGCGGCGACCGCCGGCTCGGTCGCGTGATCGAGCGGGTGTGGCGCGACGGAGGCACGTTCCAGGAGTGGGGCGAGCACTTCGATCTCCGACGCTGGACCAGCGCCCTCGAGGCCGAAGGGCTGTCGCTCGAGCAGTACGTGTACCGGCACCGAACCGTCGACGAGGTCCTGCCGTGGGCGCACCTCACGGCCGGTCTCCACCAGGACTTCCTCTGGGACGACTGGCAGGCGGCGCTCGCCGAGAGCGGCGTCGAGGACTGTCGTTGGACACCGTGCTACGACTGCGGCGTCTGCACCGGGTACGGCATCGAGCACGTGGTCGCGTCACCCGTCCCGCCTGCGGGCGGGAGTCAGGGCACCGGTCAGGATCTCGAGCGTGGCGGCGAGGTACCGGTCACGTTGCTCGCCCGCCGCACCGCATCCGAAGCGCTCGGAGTCGGCGCGTGAAGATCCGTGTCCGCTCCACCAAACTCGGCAAGGTCCGGTTCGTCGGCCATCGCGACATGGCCCGCATCTGGGATCGCACGCTCCGTCGGCTGGGCATCCCCGTCGCGTTCACCCAGGGTTTCACCCCCCGTCCGAGGATCGCCTTCGGGCTCGCGCTGCCGATGGGCGCCGAGTCGCTCGCCGAGTACGTCGACGTCGAGATCGACACCCACCACGTCGACGGTCACGATCTCGACCTCGACGGGCTCCCCGTCGCCTGGTCGGAGTTGCTCCCCGACGGCATCGACGTGACCGTGGTGGACGTGCCCGACGTGCCCGTCGAATCGCTCCAGGAGTCGGTCACATCGTGCACCTGGGAGCTGTGGTCGCCCGAGATCACCGGCGAGGATCTCGCTGCCGCGGTGGCCCTGCTCGACGCCGACGAACTGCTCGTGGAACGTGAGCGCAAACGCGAACGTCGCACCGACGACATCCGCCCACTGCTGCTCGATCTCCGCCCCGATCACACCGGCCACCGGCTGGTGGCCGAGCTCGCCACCACGGGTCGCGCCCTGCGGCCCGCCGAGCTCTGCACGCTCGCGTTCCCGCATGTCGATCCCCTCGACGTGCGGGTCCTCCGAACCCATCAATGGACGAGCCACGACGACGACCGGCGCGAGGTGCTCCCGCTGCCCGTGTCCGTGGCCGCGCCCGACCGTGAGGTCGGCGCATGAGAAAGGACCATCTCCATGGACGACCTCGACCGCCCCGCCGACGAACCCCAGGGTGCGCCCGCTGCGGCATCGCCGGCGCCTGATCCGAACGACACCGATGCGAGCGATGCCGATCTGAACGACGAGGGTCCGAACGACGAGGGCCCGAACGGCGAGGAGGGGGACGGTGCGAGTGACGCTGCCCGCAAGCGTCGTCGGGGGTCGCGCGGCGGTCAGCGCCGGCGCAAGGGTTCTGGCGGCTCCGACGCCGGCCCGAGCGGAGGAACGACCGACAGCTCTGATCCGTCCGATCGGTCGGGGGGTCACCAAGGTGACGACGACCCCATCCGTCAGCCCGACGAGTTGCCCGAACCCCTCCGGGCCACGCGTACTGCGTCGGTCGAGGGGGCGGAGCGAGCGCTCGTCCGCAAGCCACAGATCGGCGACACCCGTCCCGCGCCGTCACCGGCACCGGTGGCGAACGGCGGGCCCGCCGAACCACGCGGCGAGTCGGGACGCGACGAACGTGGCGGTGGCCAGCAACGCCGCAAGCGACGTCGCGGCGGTTCGGGCACGGGCGGTGGTGGCGGTAGCGCTCGCAGCGGCGACGAGGGTGGCCGTGACCAGGACGACGGGCGCGGCGGCGACGCAGCGCGGCGACAGGGCGAGGGCAAGGGCAAGAAGCGTCGCGGTGGGCGCGGTGGGCGCTCCGAGCAGGGTGCCGAGCTCGATCCCGCGCTGCTCGAACAGCGCAAGGGGCGCGAGCGCAACGGCAAACCCATCGGTCGCTATTTCATGTGCGTCCAGGTGCGCGCCGGGATGACCCAGGTGGCGGTGCTCGAGGGCCGCAACCTCATCGAGCACTACGTGAGTCGCCCGGCCGACGACATCAGCCAGATCCACGGCAACATCTACCTGGGCAAGGTGCAGAACGTGTTGCCCGGCATGGAGGCGGCGTTCGTCGACATCGCCACCCCGAAGAACGCCGTGCTGTACCGCGGCGACCTCCAGTACGACGCCGAGGATCTCGAGAGCACCACCAAGCCGGAGAACCTCCGCATCGAGCAGATTCTCAAGCCGCGTCAGCTCATGGTGTGCCAGGTGACGAAGAACCCGATCGGCGCGAAGGGGGCTCGGCTCACCCAGGAGGTCTCGCTGCCCGGTCGGTTCGTGGTGCTCATCCCCAACTCGTCCACGTACGGCATCTCGAAGCGTCTCACCGACGACACACGGAAGCGGCTGCGTGGCATCCTCGACCGGGTCAAGCCCGATCAGCACGGCCTGATCGTGCGGACGGCGGCCGAGCACGCCACCGAGACCGAACTCCGCGCCGACGTGACGATCCTGCTCGCACAGTGGGAGCGCATCGACGCCGCAGCCAAGAAGGCGCAGCGGCCCACGTTGCTGCACCGCGAACCCGAACTGGCGGTGCGGGTCATCCGTGAGGAGTTCAACGCCGACTACCGGGGTGTGCTCATCGACGACCGTCGGCTCTACGAGGAGGTCCGCGAGTACGTCGCTGCGTTCAACCCGGAGCTGGCCGACCGTATCGAGTACTACGACAGTGAGGCCGAGGGGTTGGCGCTGTTCGAGCGCCACCACGTGCACGAGCAGGTCCACAAGGCGCTCGATCGCAAGGTGTGGCTGCCGTCGGGTGGATCGCTCATCATCGAGCACACCGAGGCGCTCAGCGTGATCGACGTGAACACCGGCAAGAACGTCGGGACGTCGAATCTCGAAGAGACCGTGTTCCACAACAACATGGAGGCAGCGGAGGAGATCGCGAAGCAGCTCCGTCTGCGCGACATCGGCGGCATCATCGTGATCGACTTCATCGACATGGAGATCAAGGGCAATCGCGCCAAGGTGGTCGAGGCGTTCCGGTCGGCGCTGGCCCGCGACAAGACGCGCACCCAGGTGTTCGACATCTCCGAGCTCGGTCTGGTGGAGATGACCCGCAAGCGCATCGGCGAGGGCCTGCTGACCGAGTTCAGCCAGCACTGCCCCAACTGCGACGGCCGAGGGGTCGTGGTCGACACCGCCCTGCTCGACTGAGTTGGCTCGGCTGGCCGGTTGGACCGGGCAGGTCGGGGCGATAGCGTCCCATGAGCTATGTACGCAGTCATCGCCTCTGGCGGCAAGCAGGAGAAGGTCACCGAGGGCCAGCAGGTCGCGCTCGAGTTGCTCGAGGGCGACGAGGGCAGCGAGGTCTCGCTGGTCCCCGTGCTGGTCGTCGACGGCGACACCGTGCTGTCCGCTCCCGACCAACTCTCGGCCGCAACGGTCACCGGAACGATCGTCGGTACCACGAAGGGTCCGAAGATCAAGGGCTTCACCTACAAGAAGAAGAAGCGCACCCGGCGTCACTACGGCCATCGCCAGCACTACACGCTCGTCGAGATCACCAAGATCTCCGCGAACTGACACCCACGAGTCCCGAGGAACGTTCTCATGTCGAAGACCAAAGGTGGCGGGTCGACCCGCAACGGCCGCGACTCCAACGCCCAGCGTCTGGGCGTGAAGGTGTTCGACGGCACGAAGATCTCCGCCGGCACCATCATCGTGCGTCAGCGCGGCACCCGGGTGCACCCCGGCAAGAACGTCGGCAAGGGCGGCGACGACACGCTGTTCTCGCTGGTCGACGGCTCGGTGAAGTTCGGTGAGCGCAAGGGTCGCAAGATCGTCGACGTCGAACCCGTCGCCTGAGAACCCCCACCGAACTGTCTGTGGTGGCCGGGCGGTTCTGCGGGTTTCCCGCGGACGGTTCGGGTGCGGGCGTCAGGTGTCGATGCCGACCGGGAGGCGGTCGCGGGACCAGCCGAGCATCGCCATGGCCTGGCGGCACGCAAAGCGGTCGGTCATGCCCGCCACGTAGGCGACGGTTGCCTCGAGTGCTTCGGGGCTGCCGGCATCGAGTCCGTGCGCGTCGGGCAGGAGGTTCGGCCGGTCGACCATGTGCTCGACCAACGCCCGCAGCAGATCGATCACCGAGTCGGCCTGGGCGCGGCTGGCCGGACGCAAGTAGACGTGTTCGTAGTTGAACCGGCGGAACTCGGCCAGCGCCTCGGCAACGGTGCGGGTCATCCCGATGCGGCCGGTCTCGGCCGTGGCCTGCACCATGGAGCGCACGAACGTGCCGAGCTGTTGCGATCGGGTGGTGCCGCACCGTCCGACCACCACGTCGGGCAGCATGTCGACCGAGACCACACCGGCAGCCACGGCATCCTCGAAGTCGTGGCACACGTACGCGATGCGGTCGGCCCACGAGACGACCTCGCCCTCGGGGGTACCGGGTGCCGGTCGGCTCCATGAATGGTTGCGGATGCCGTCGAGCGTGACGTCGCAGAGGTTGAGCGGCACGAGGGTGACGTTCGCGCCCCAGACGGCGTGGTCGTAGCCGCCGTCGACGTAGATCGACAGTGCGTCCTCGCTGGCGTGGCCACCGGGCCCGTGACCGCAGTCGTGACCCAGTGCGATGGCTTCCGTGAGTGGCACGTTGAGCCCGAGCGCGGTCGACACCGAACGAGCCACCTGGGCGACCTCGAGCGCGTGCGTGAGGCGGGTGCGTTGGTGATCGTCGGGGAAGACGAACACCTGCGTCTTGCCAGCCAGTCGCCGGAACGCGTTCGCGTGGAGGATGCGGTCGCGATCGCGCTCGAAGCAGGTGCGATACGGGTCGGGTTCCTCGTCGATCGCCCGGTCGCCGGCGCCCGACGCCCGGGTCGCGAGCGGTGCCAGCCTCGTGTGCTCAGCATCCTCCCGAGCGCGTCGCTCGATCACTTCGTTCGTGCCGGGACCTGCCCACGAGTCGGCGTGGGCGAGCAGGAGATCGCCGCTCGTGTGGCCCTTCATGGTGGCGGCCCACTGTTCGGCGCGCTCGGTGAGCTCGAGATCGCTGTCGGAGCGGGGCATGGGGTCAACGGTAGCGTGGGGCAGATGTCGCAGTTCGTCGACGAATGTCAACTCAACGTGCGAGGTGGGGACGGCGGTGCCGGCTGCGTCTCGTTCCGCCGCGAGGGCCCGGTGGTCATGGGTGGGCCCAACGGTGGCGACGGAGGGAACGGCGGCGACGTCTGGCTCGTGGCCGACCACAACGTGGCGTCGCTGCTCTCGTTCCGCGACCACCCGCACCGTCGCGCCGAGAGCGGTGTGCACGGGAAGGGGAAGGACCTCCACGGTAAGCGGGGTGCCTCACTCGAGATCAAGGTGCCCGAGGGCACCGTGGTGCGCGACCTCTACTCCGGCGAGGTGCTGGCGGAGCTGAACCGTCACGGCGATCGTTGGCTGTCCGCGGCTGGCGGGCGCGGTGGCCGCGGCAACGCCCGATTCCTCTCGAACAAGCGTCGTGCGCCGTCGTTCGCCGAGCAGGGCGAACACGGTGAGGAGCGGTGGCTCAAGCTCGAGATCAAGCTCATGGCCGATGTGGCGCTCGTGGGCTTCCCCAACGCCGGCAAGAGCACGCTCATCAGCGTGGTGTCGGCGGCCAAGCCGAAGATCGCCGACTATCCCTTCACGACGCTCGTGCCGAACCTCGGTGTCGTCCGTCTCGACGAGGAGACCGAGTTCGTCATGGCCGACATCCCCGGCCTCATCGAGGGCGCCAGTGAGGGCCGCGGACTCGGGCACCAGTTCCTCCGACATGTCGAGCGGGCGCGGGTGCTCTGCCTGCTGATCGATCTCGTGGCGCTCGACGGCATCACCCCCGACGAGCAGGAACGCATCCTGCTCCAGGAGCTCGGTCGATATCAGCCCGATCTCCTCGACCGGCCCCGGGTGGTGGTCGGCACCAAGGCCGATGCCGTCTCCGTCGAGGAGCTCGCCGAACTGGGGTGGACCCGACCGGTGATCTCATCGGTCACCCACCAGGGCGTCGGCGACCTGATCGGCCGCCTCGCGAGTCTCGTCCACGAGGCACGCACGGCCGAGCCCCAGCCCGAGGGGATGGTGGTGCTCCGCCCCGAGATCAGTGGCGCCGTGGTCGAGCGTGTGGGCGATGGCGAGTTCCGACTGCTCGGACGTGAGGTCGAGCGGGTGGTGGCGCTCAACGACATCACCACCACCGAGGCGCTGGCGTACATCGACCACCGGCTCGAGCGGCTCGGCGTCCCCAGGATGCTGGCTCGTGCCGGCGCCACCGATGGTGACGTGATCTGGATCGGCGAGTTCAGCTTCGAATACCAGCCGGACCTCTGACGGCGACGCGCCGACCACCACGATGGGACGAATGACGAGATGAGGATCGTCGCGAAGATCGGGACGTCGTCACTCACCGACGCGCACGGCGTGATCGACCGACGGGCCATCGCCAAGTTGTGCGACGAGGTGGCCGCCGTGCGTCGAGAGGGACACGAGGTGGTGCTGGTGTCGTCGGGTGCCGTGGCCGCCGGTGTGGCCGCGCTCGGCCTCGAGGCCCGCCCCACCGACATGCCGACGTTGCAGGCGCTGTCGGCAGCCGGTCAGAGCCGACTCATGGAGGTGTACAACTCCGAGTTCGATCGTCACGGCATCGTGGCGGCGCAGGCGCTGCTCGACCCGAACGACTTCATCGATCGTCGGCAGTACCTGCACGCCCGTCAGACCCTGCAGCGACTGCTGTCGCTCGGCTGCGTGCCGGTCATCAACGAGAACGACGCCATCGCGAGCGATGAGCTCCGTTACGGCGACAACGATCGCCTCGCGGCGCTGGTGGCGCACAACACCGGAGCCGATCTGTTGGTGCTGCTCACCGACCTCGACGGGCTGTTCACCGCCGATCCCCGGACGGCCTCCGACGCCACGCTCATCACGGGCGTCGCTGCCGATGACCCCCTGCTCGCGATCCACGCCGGAGCGGGAGGCAGCGGGCGGGGCAGCGGAGGGATGGCGAGCAAGCTCGCGGCGGCGCGGATCGCGTCGTGGTCGGGCGTGCGCACCGTGATCGCCCGGGCGTCACGCGACGATGTGCTCGTGGGAGCCGTCCGCGGCGGCATCGTGGGCACGAGCTTCGAACCACATTCGCGGCGTCTCACGGCCCGGAAGCTCTGGATCGCGTTCGCCGCCCACGTGGCCGGCACCGTGGTGGTCGACGACGGAGCCCGACGAGCCCTGGTCGAGCGGTCCACCAGCCTGCTCCCCGCCGGCGTGGTGGACGTGCTCGGGAGCTTCGACGAGGGTGACACGGTGGATGTGACCGACGCGTCCGGCCGCTCGTTCGCCCGCGGGATGGTGTTCATCGACTCCGATCAGCTGCGCATCGTGGCCGGCCGCCACACCCGTGACCTCCCGTCGGGAACCGTCCACGAGGTGATCCACCGCGACGACCTGGTCGTGCTGCCGAGCTGACGCCGTGCGCATCTGATCGGGGTCGCTGTCGGGTGGCGCGGTGTCAGCTCTCGATCTCGCCTGCCGGCGTCTCGCCAGCGGCGAGACCGAGTTCGGCCCGCAGCTGGGAGATGCGGTCGTGCGTCTCGACGTTGGCGGTCGCCTGCTCGACCTCGAGGATGCGTGACTCCACGGTGAGACCACCCAGCTCCGACGCCGCCTTGGCCTTCGCGTATCGGGCCTGGATCTTCAGCTCGACCTCGCCCAACGTGGGCACGTCGTCGCCCACCGTCGCGTTGAGCTGGGTCATCGCGGCGTTCATCTCCTCCTGCATCTTCGCCTGCTCGATCTGGCTGAGCAGTTTCGACTTCTCGGCGATCTTCGACTGGAGCAGTCGGCTGTTCTGCTGCACTGCGGCCTTCGCCTGATCGGCGGCCTGGGTCGACTCCATCACCAGTTCGGAGAGGCTGTCGATGTCCTTCTCGACCTCGATGAGCTGGTGGGTGATGGTCTCGGCGGCGGTGGTGTACTGGGTGGCCTTGGTGCTGTCGCCGGCCTTCTCGGCCTCGTCGGCCATCACCAGGGCCTGTCGGGCGTTCGCATTGAGCTTCTCGAGCTCGGTCATCTTGCTGTTGAGGCGGATCTCGGCCTGCTTCTGGCTGGCGATCACGTTGGTGGCCTGGTCGGTGAGGCGTTGATGCTGCTCACGCGCTTCGGAGATCGCCTGCTCGAGCTGCACCTTCGGGTCGGCGTTCTCGTTGAAGCGGCTGGTCAACTTCGCCGTCAGGTACTTCCACCACTTCTTGGCCAGCTGGATCATGTGGTGACTCTACTGCTCGGCAGGATCCCGGCGCCCCGCGATGCGGCGCAGCGCGTCGAGCTCGGGAGCGCGCTGTGCGGCCAGCAGCGCCACGTACACCACGAGACCCACGACACTGCCGATCACGAGGCGGACCAGGGCATCGGTGCCGGTCGTCCCGCCGAATCCGCGGGTGACGAACCACACCACCTGGCCCATCAGCACGGCGGCGACGATCATCCTCGTGATGCTGCCCAGCACGTCGCGCACCGGGAATCCGGGCACCTTGTAGCTCATGATCTGCAGGGCCCAGACCGACGAGACGAGGTAGGCCAGCGCGAACGCGAGACCCAGTCCCAGCACGCCGTAGCGGCCGACCAGCACGATCGCCAGCCCGATGTTGAGCGCGTTCTCGACCAGGTTGATCATGAACGGCGTGCGGGTGTCCTGATGGGCGTAGAACCCGCGGAGCACGAACAGGTAGACGGAGAACCCGACGAGGCCCAGTGAGAAGCCGGCGAGAGCGCGCGCCGTCGCCACGGTGGCCTCGGCGTCGAACGCGCCGCGTTGGAGCGCGAATCCGATGATGGGATCGCGGAGCACGAAGAGCAGCACGCCGGCCGGCAACGTGAGCAGCGCGATCATCCGGGCACCCAGCGAGGCGTGGTGGATGAACCCGCTCCGGTCACGGCGTGCGACCGATCGCGACATCTCGGGCTGGAAGGTCGTGGCGATCGACACCGCCAGCAGGCCGTGTGGGAGCACGAAGAACGTGAAGGCGAACACGTAGGCGGCGGCGTCGCCGGATCCTGGTTCGGCCAGGTTCCGCACCACCACCACCGCGGCCTGGTTGGCGGCCACGAACCCGAGCGTCCAGCCCGACATCTTCAGCAGCTTCCGCACGGCGGGGTGGCGCCAGTTCCACACCGGCCGGAACCGGAATCCGGTGCGGAGCGCGGCCGGCACCAGCACGAGCGCCATGGTGGCGATACCGGCGGTGGCGCCCAGTCCGAGGGTCCAGCGCAACCGGTCGTTCGTGAGCACGTCGTCGAGCTGCCACTGCGTCACCCCGGCGCCGGGGAGCGAGAGCAGCGTCAACGAGATGATCACGTTGGGCAGGATCGGGCTCCACGCCGCGGCGAAGAACCGGCGCCGGCTGTTCAAGAAGGCGTTGGCGAGTCCGGAGAGCCCGTAGAAGAGGATCTGGAGCAGGAAGATCCGGGTGAGGATCGTGCCGACCTCGCGCAGCACCTCGGCGTCGACGTCGGCCGACGGCGTGATCGAGTAGATGCCGAAGATCCATGGGGCGGCGGCCACCGCGACCACCGTGAGCGCCGTCATGATCGTGACCGACACCGTGATGATCACGTTGGTGGCCTCGTCGTCGTCGGTCTCGGCGAAGGCCGAGAACAACGGGACGAGCGTGGCCGACAGCACACCGCCGAGCAACAGCTCGTAGACGATGTTCGGGGTCTCGTTGGCGATCGTGTAGACGTCGGCGAGGGCCGTGCGGCCGATCACGTAGACGAACACCGCCACGCGGAGCAGACCCGTGACCCGTGACAGCGCGGTGCCGGCCGCGACCGTGACGTTCGACCTGAGCAGAGTGCTCACGGGTCGCGCGTGTCCTCCACCGCGAGCCGCAGCGCCTCGAGCTCGTCCACCAGGGCGCGGACGTCGGATTCGTACCGGTCGGTGTCGCTCACACCCACGGCCACCTCCTCGGCCCGGGCCACCAGCTCCTCGAAGCGGGTCTGGCCGAGACGGAGCTTCAGTGCGGTCTGGTTCGAGAGGATCCGGAGTCGGTCGGCGGCCTCGAGCTGTCGTCGCACCGAGGCGATGGCCTCGTCGAGCTCGGGACTGGGATCGGACACCGCCTGCTCCTCGAACGTGCGCAGTCGGGCTCGTAGCGCCGTCGGGTCGAGTCGACGGATGGCACCGTCGATCTCGTCACCTCGCTTGGCGACCTCCCAGGCCTCGTGCATCCCGTGGTCGAGTCTGGTCACGATCGAGTCGAGGCGGTCGCGGAGGGGGCCGTCGCGGGTCCCCGAGACGGTTCGGTGGAGCTGTCGCTCGGCGCGCTGGGCGCCCTGGACGAAGCGTCGCCACGGTTCACCGAGCGTGAACGGATCCATCGGCGGCCGGGCGGTCCCCCTGGGCATGGCAGCCAGCACGGCCAGCGCATACACGATGACACCGAGTGGGATCGCAGCCCACGCGGGCACGCCGATCAGCCAGGCGCCGGCCATCACGACCACGCCCAGCACGATGCGCCACGACAGGATCGCTCTCGCCGTCACCGGCGTGTAGAAGCGGTCACGGAGGGCCATCGTCGGGAACGCTAATGGGGTTTGAGTGTCCGGTCGTCGACCGCTCGCGTCGGCGATGTCGGTCTGCGCCCCGATCGACGGCCGATCCGATTGACCCTGGGGTCAAGGCGGGCGATAGCGTGCGACCTCATGACCGAGACCGCCACCGAGCCGCGCTTCGAGAGCGTCCAGGCCGTTCGAGACGCCCTCCGTGACGTCGATTACCTCGCCGACGAGGGCATTGCCGGCGTGGCATATCTCGCCGATCGCCTCGGCAAGCCCGTGCTCATCGAGGGACCTGCCGGTACCGGCAAGACCCAGCTCGCGAAGTCGATCGCCGAGATGACCGGCTCCCGGCTCATCCGCCTCCAGTGCTACGAGGGCCTCGACGAGTCCAAGGCCCTCTACGAATGGAACTACAAGAAGCAGTTGCTCCGCATCCAGGCCGACCGGGGCAGTGACTCGTGGAGCGACATCCACGACGACATCTTCTCCGACGAGTTCCTCCTCACCCGGCCCCTGCTCGAGGCCATCACGGCCACCGAGCCGGTGGTGCTGCTGATCGATGAGGTCGACCGAGTCGAGGTCGAGACCGAGGCACTGCTGCTCGAGATCCTCTCCGACTACCAGGTCTCGATCCCCGAGCTCGGCACCATCGAGGCCACCCAGATCCCGCTCGTCTTCCTCACCTCGAACAACACCCGCGAGCTGTCCGAGGCCCTGAAGCGCCGGTGTCTCTACCTCCACGTCGACTACCCCACGCTCGAGCGTGAGAAGGAGATCGTGCTCGCCAAGGTCCCCGGCGTCACCGACAACCTCGCCGATCAGATCTCGCGCATCATGCGCTCGATCCGCCAGCTCGACCTGAAGAAGTCCCCGAGCGTGTCCGAGACACTCGATTGGGCGCGCACGCTGATGCTGCTCAACGTCGACGTGATCGACGAGAAGATCGCCAAGGACACGCTCCACATCCTCCTCAAGTACCAGACCGACATCGCCAAGGCCGCCAAGGAGCTCAGCGTCGACGAGTGAGTCGTCCCGCTGACCCGTCATGATCGAACTGCTGAACGGTTTCGTCGTCGAACTCCGCAACGCCGGACTGCCCGTGTCGCTCACGGAGAACCTCGACGCCATGGAGGCGGTGCAGCACATCCCGATCGAGGACCGTGAGGCGTTCAAGTACGCGCTCGGCGCCACGCTCATCAAGAACAACGCCCACTGGCGAGCATTCGAGACGGTGTTCGAGGTGTATTTCAGTCTCCGGGGTCCGGAGTACCGCATCTCCGACGACGAAGACGCCGATGTCGACGAGATGTGGCGCGAGATGCAGGAGCAGATGCGCCAGGGCGAGGGCAAGGGCTCCGCCGGCGGTTCGATGGACGATCTCACCCCCGAGGAGATCGCCCACATGCTGATGCGGGCGCTGCTCGACGGCGATCAGGCGATGACCAGGGCGATGGCGAAGCAGTCGGTGCAGCGTTTCGCCGGTATGGAGCCGGGTCGGCCGGTCGGTGGCACGTACTACCTGTATCGCACACTGCGGAACCTCGATCTCGACTCCATGCTCGAGAAGCTCATGGAGGCGACCCGGGAGCAGGCGGGTGGTGAGCTCACCCCGCTCGAGGAGCGGCTCGAGCGCGAGGAGTACGAAGACCGCATCGAGAAGTTCAAGGCCGAGATCGAGGCCGAGATCCGTCGGCGCCTCGTGGCCGATCGCGGCGCCGAGGCGATGGCGAAGACGTTGCGCAAGCCCCTGCCAGAAGACGTCGAGTTCATGCATGCGTCACGCGACGAGATGCAGTCGCTCAAGAAGGCGCTGTACCCGCTCACCCGCAAGCTGGCCGCCCGCCTCGCCCGCAAGCGCCGGCACGGCCGTAAGGGTCCGCTCGACTTCCGTAACACCGTGCGCCATTCGCTCAGCTATGGCGGGGTGCCCGCCGAGCCGAAGTTCAAGTACCCGCGACCGGCCAAGCCCGAGCTGATGGTGGTGGCCGACATCTCCGGGTCGGTGGCGGCGTTCGCCCGCTTCACGCTCATGCTCGTGTACGCGATCCAGGGTCAGTTCTCCAAGGTCCGGTCGTTCGTGTTCATCGACGGTCTCGACGAGGTCACCGAGTACTTCAAGTCGACCGAGGACATCGCCGAGGCGATCCACCGGGTGAACACCGAGGCCGATGTGGTGTGGGTGGACGGTCACTCCGACTACGGCCACGCGTTCGAGGTCTTCTGGGAACGCTACGGCAAGGACGTCGGCCCCAAGACCACGGTGCTGCTGCTCGGCGACGCCCGCAACAACTACCACGCGAGCCAATCGTGGGTGGTCAAGGAGATGGACGCCAAGGCCCGGCACGTCTACTGGCTCAATCCCGAGCCGAAGTCGTACTGGAACACGGGCGACTCCATCGTGGGCGAATACGCCAATCACACCGACGGCGTCTACGAGTGCCGCAACCTGCGCCAGCTCGAGGCGTTCGTCGAGAAGCTCGCCTGATGGCGTTCGGTCAGTCGTCGGGCCCCCCGGCCACCGCCCGCCAGGTGGCCGAGTTGCTCGAGCTCCTGCAGGCTGCCGGTCATACCGACTTCCGCGATGCACGGGGTCCGATGGGATTCACCCAACGCCAGGCCAACGGCAAGTTCACCCGCGACGAGGCCGACGAGTTCATCGCTGAACTCCAGGAGGCCGAGCATGCCGCCGAGACGGGTGCCGGGCCGTCGCCGACGTCGGCGCCGGCCGAACCCGAGCGTCTCACGAAGGCCGAGCAGGCTGCCCGCGACCTCTCCGACGAGGTCCTCGCCGCCGAGCTCCAGCGCCGCGGCTGGATCGTCGTCGAACCCTGAACCCGGGGCTCAGGGGATGGTGGTGAGCCAGGTGCGGGCGTCGACCATCATCTCGATGCGCTGGCTGTGAGCCATCTCGTATCCCACGTCGGTCACCTGCCAGCCGGCCTCGCGCAGCGCGGTCGCTGCCGCACGGCCACGTTCGGGAGGCATGATCGTGTCCTGCTCGCCGACCTGGATCAACGCAGCTGCGCCTGAGCCGGCGCCGAGATCGAGGACGAGCCCGTCCACCTCCGGCAGGCCGCAGCACATCGCCCAGACCCCGGCGTAGCGCGGTGCGTTCACCCGGTTGGTGAGTGCCAACGCCAGGAATCCGCCCTGGGAGAAACCGCCGATCACGCACTGCTCGGGCGTCATCCCGGCAGCGTCGAGTTCGCTCGACACGAAACCGTCGAGGAGTTCGACGGCGGCGAGGAACGACGCCGGGTCCGGACCGTCATCGGTGCGGTCGTACCACGAGGCACCGTCGGTGCCCTCGACCGGGTGCGGCGCCCGGGGGCACACGGCGCTGAACCGTTCCTCTGGATCGACCAGGGGCACGTAGGCAGCCAGGTGGTGCTGCTCGGCACTCCAGCCGTGGAGGAGGACGAGCATCCGCTCGGCGCCGTCGCGATCGATCCGGTACGTGGTGAGGGTCACCCGACCATCGTCGCGCAGCCGAGCCGCCCCGGTTCAGTCACCCCGGTTCAGTCAGCCCGGTTCAGTCAGCCAGCGCGATGCCGAGCCGGGGCAGCACCTCGGTGGCGGTCAGCTCCAACTGTTCGTCCATCTGCTCGCGTGTGAGCCCTGGCATGTCGAAGAACAGCACGAAGTGCTCGCAGCCGAGAACGTCGCGGTAGTCGGCGAGTGTCTCGGCCACCTCGTCGACCGAGCCGATGGCCATCATCTGCTGGGCGATCGTGTCGTCGAGCGGTGGCTTGTGGTCGAACGGCGTGGGCGAGCCATCGGGCATCGCGTACGCCCGGAACCTGCCGTAGGGCGAGAGGAACTTGATCCACTCGTCGTGGGGGTCGCGGCCGGTGCGCACGGCGTCGTCGTGGGTGCGCCCGACGTGCACGTTGATGGCGAGGCACCGGGCCTCGCCCGCTGCGAGCTCCCAACCGTGGCTGGCGGCCTGCTCGCCGAAATCCTCCCACCACTGTCTGGTCGCGGCGGGGCCGCGAGCGGGGATCACGGCGTGATGCCGCACCCGGGCGCAGTACTCGAGGGTCTTCGGGGAGGTGACCGCCTGCCAGATGTCGATGGGGGCGATCGGCTTCGGGATCAGCGTGAGGTCCTTCACCGTGGAGCCGCGGTCGGGGATGCCGGGAGGTGGCAGCGTGAAGTGCTTGCCGGAGAACGAGAAGCGCTCCTGGGTCCAGGCCGCCTTGATGATCTCCATCGACTCCTCGAACAGCTCCCGGTTGACCCGGTCGAGTTCGGCCGACATCTCGTTGTCACCGGAGGCGACCACCCCACCGAGCGACTGGGCCTCGCGGGGCACCGTGCCACGGCCGACGCCGAACTGCATCCGGTTGTCGGTGAGGATCTGCATGGAGGCGGCGTCCTCGGCCAGGCGCAGCGGATGCCACTGCGGCACCACGTTGAACATCTGGCCCAGCCGGAGTCGCTCGGTCTCCTTGGCGAGGTGCAGGCCGAACAGGATCAGGTTGGGCGTGACCTCGTACCCCTCGTACTGGAAGTGGTGCTCGGTGAGCCACATCGTGTCGTAGCCCAGTCGGTCCATCGTTCCGGCCCAGTGCGTCAGGTTGTCGTAGCAGGCGATGACGTCGTCGTTGCCGTAGCGCCGGTCGACCGGGTCCGGACCGCCGTACCCCGCGTCGGGCATCGGCACGGAGCCGTAGAAGTTCGCATCGATCCGCATGGCACCCAGTCTCGCACCCGAGGTGTTTCCGCCACATGAACGTGCCCACCGAACTGTCTGTGACGATCGCCCGGATTCGCCCGATCCCGACAGACAGTTCGGGGTGGTCAGGTGCCGCCGCGCTGGTAGTTGGGGGCCTCGCGGGTGATCGTGACGTCGTGGGGGTGGCTCTCCTCGCGGCCGGCGGTGGTGATCCGCATGAAGCGGGCGCCGGTGCGCAGTGCTTCGAGATCGGCGGCGCCGGCGTAGCCCATGCCGCTGCGCAGCCCGCCCACCAGCTGGTAGATCGTGTCGCCGAGCGGACCGGCGTAGGGCACGCGGCCCTCGATGCCCTCGGGGACGAGCTTCCGGCTCGCCGCCCCGACGGCCGTCGTGCCGGGGCCCGACCGTTGACTCGACGCGTAGCGATCGGCGGCCTCGCCCTGCATGGCACCCATCGACCCCATGCCGCGATAACTCTTGAACCGCCGACCCTCGAACAGCTCGGTCTCGCCGGGGCTCTCCTCGGTGCCGGCCAGCAGCGATCCGAGCATGACGGTGGATGCGCCGGCGGCGATGGCCTTCACGATGTCGCCCGAATAGGTGATGCCGCCGTCGGCCACGATGGGGATCCCGCGCTCGCGTGCCCGCCGGGTGGTGTGCCAGATGGCCGAGAGCTGCGGCATGCCGGCGCCGCTGACCACGCGGGTGGTGCAGATCGACCCGGCGCCCACGCCCACCTTCACGGCGTCGGCCCCGGCGTCGGCGAGGGCGTCGACCCCCTCTGCGGTCACCACGTTGCCGGCCGTGACGGCGAGATCGGGCCACGAGCCCTTCACCCGTTCGATGGCCTTGACCACGCCGGCCGAGTGGCCGTGGGCGGTGTCGATGGCGACGGCGTCGACACCCATCGCGACCAGTGCCTCGACGCGTGACTCGACGTCGTCACCGACGCCGATGGCGGCTGCGCAGCGGAGACGTCCGCGCCCGTCGCGTGAGGCGTTCGGGAACTCGAGGCGCTTCTGGATGTCCTTGACCGTGATGAGGCCGGCCAGGTGGCCTTCGTCGTCGACCAGTGGGAGCTTCTCGATGCGGTACTGCTGGAGCACGGCCTTGGCCTCGTCGAGGGAGGTGCCGACCTTCGCCGTCACGAGGTGATCGGAGGTCATGAAGTCGGTCACGGGTCGGTCGAAGTCAGTGCCGCTGCAGAAGCGGATGTCGCGGTTGGTGAGGATGCCGACCAACCGGCCGTCGGGGTCGGTGATGGGCACACCGGAGAACTTGAACCGGCTCATGAGGTCTTCGGCCTCGTGGAGCAGCGCGGTGGGGGGCAGCGTGACCGGATCGGAGATCATGCCGCTCTGGCTGCGCTTGACCTTCTGGACCTCGGCCGCCTGATCGGCGATCGACATGTTGCGGTGGATCACGCCGATCGCGCCCTGTCGGGCCATGGCGATGGCCATGCGTGCCTCGGTGACCTTGTCCATGGCCGCCGACACCAACGGCACGGCCAGCTCGATGTCGCGGGCGAAGACCGCCGTGGTGTCGACGGCGTCGGGCAGTGTCTCGGAGTACCCGGGCACCACCACGACATCGTCGAACGTGAGGGCCTCGAAGCGGTCGAACAGGGCATCGTTGGGATGACTCATGCGGTGACACCTTTCTGTGCGGAGAGTGCGGTGAGCACTGACGAGAGGGTGTGGACGAGCAGACGGTGCTCGACCTGGTGGATGCGATCGGTGAGCGACTCGAGCGTGTCGTCGGGACGGATGGTGACCTCCTCGACGGCCAACACCGGCCCGTCGTCGACACCTTCGTCGGGTACGAGGTGCACCATCACGCCGGTTCTGGTGCGCTCGCCGGCCATGGCCTCCTGCCAGGCGCGGACCACGGCCCGGGTGCCGGGGAGCTCCCCGGGCAGGGCGGGGTGCAGGTTCACGACCCGGTCGGGGAACCAGCCGAGGAAGCTCATGGTGAGCAGCCGCATCCACCCGGCCAGCACGACCACGTCGGGTCCGAAGCCCGCCACCACGTCGGCGAGCCGGGCGTCGTAGTCGGAACGGGTCTCGTCGGTGTGGACGCCCACGTGCACCGTCGGCACCCCGGCAGCGGCAGCCCGTTGGAGAGCGAGCGCGTCGGAGCGGTCGGACACCACGGCCACCACCTCGGCATCGAGCCGGCGCTCGGCGATGGCGTCGAGGATGGCCTGGAGATTCGACCCGGTGCCCGATGCCAGCACCACGATGCGCCTCGCGCTCGGGGTGGCGGAGGACCTCATGGGTCCACGGTACGCGCCATCGGGCCGACGAGCGCGCCGGTTGGACGAAATGTCAGCGATCCCCGGATCATCTGCGTGCATCCGTGCCCGTGGTGGACGTGGCCGATCGAACGCGCGAGTGTGGACGCAGGGAGAAGGGAGGCCCACCATGGGTGATCGACGACGGAGACGGTTGGGACGAATCGGGATCCTGGGGGTCGTGGGCCTCGCGCTCTCGGCCTGCGGCGCGGACCCGGCACCCTCGGCCGAGCCCGCGCAGCTCGAGCCAGCGCAGCTCGAGGCCGTACCTGCTCTCCCGGAGCAGGCCGACCGTTCGGCACCGGCGGTCGATGTGGTGGTCCCCGAGGTCACGCCCGATCCGGCGCAGCAGGAACTCGTCCAGCCAGCGATCTGGCCGGCGGCCGACGTGGTGTTCGCCACGCCCGAGGAGGCGGCAGCCGACTTCGTGTCCGCGGTCCTCATCTCGGAGGGCGAACCGGTGCTCGGTGAGTTCCTGCAGGGCGATTCGCGCAGCGGCGAGATCGCGGTGCTGTTCGCCGGCGAGACGGGAGATCTGGATCCACCGCAGGAGATGGGCATCCTCGGTCTGCGCCAGATCGGCCCGACCGACGGCTGGTACGTGATCTTTGCCATCAGTGACGGTGTCGTGATCGACGCTCCGTCCGCGTTGCAGGAGGTTCCTGCAGGCACCGTCACCGTCTCGGGTGAAGGCCGCGGCTTCGAGGGCACGCTGGCCGTGTCGGCCTTCCCGCCCGGCGACGCCGCCGCGACGTTCGATCTCCAGATCGGTGCCGGCGGTGCGTTCGGAGACCTCGAGCCGTACAGCGTCGAACTCGACCTCTCCGGGGCTGCGAGTGGCGACGTCGTGGTGATCCTCGTGCAGGGTGACACCGGACTCGGCGCCGACCCGGGCACCTTCGGGGCGTTCCCGATCGTGATCACTGCGCCGCCGACGGAGACGCTCCCGCCGACGAAGTGACGATGCTGCAGCCAGCGCATCGCTGACGAGATCCGTCGGAACGGTGGGCGTTCAGACCAGGTGGACGGTGCGCCGACCGGCCTCGCCGGCCACGAGTTCGCCGATCACCCACGTGGGCTCAGGGATGCTCGCCTGCAGATCGGTCACCCGGTCGGGTGCGCAGACGACCACCATGCCGATGCCCATGTTGAGGGTGCGGTGCAGTTCGTGGGTGTCGACCCCGGTGGCGAGTTCACGGACGAGTCGGAACAGCGGGGGAGTGGGCCACGATGCCAGGTGGACCACGGCGTCCACACCGTCGGGGAGCACCCGGGGGACGTTCTCGGGGATGCCGCCGCCGGTGATGTGGGCGAGCGCCTTCACGTGGCCGCCGTCGATGGCGGGCGTGAGCAGGTCGAGGTACGAGCGGTGTGGCTCGAGGAGCGTGTCGCCGAGCGCCCGGTCGAACCCGTCGGGCACGACGTCCATCGGGATCCAGGCGAACAGCTTCCGGAGGAACGAGTACCCGTTGGTGTGCGGGCCGCTGGAGGCGACGCCCAGCAGGACGTCACCCACGGCGATGTCGTCGCGGGGGAGGAGTTCGGCGCGTTCGGCCACACCCACCAGCGTGCCGGCGATGTCGAACGCGCCGGGGGCGTAGACGCCGGGCATCTCCGCCGTCTCACCGCCCAGGAGCGCGCATCCGGCGGCCGAGCAGGCCTCGGCGATCCCGGTCACCACCTCGGCCACGAGGTCGGCGTCGAGGCTGCTGGCGGCGATGTAGTCGAGGAAGAACAGCGGGCGGGCGGACTGCACCAGCACGTCGCCCACGCAGTGGTTCACGATGTCGTGACCGACGCCGCGAACGAGACCGAGTTGGGCGGCCAGTTCGACCTTGGTGCCGACGCCATCGGTGGATGCCACGAGCACCGGATCGTCCATCGCTGCGATACCGGCTGCCGAGAACGCCCCGCCGAAGCTGCCGACCCCGCGCAGCACGGCGGGACCGTGGGTGGACTCGACCGCTGCCTTCATGGCCCCCACCGCCCGGTTGCCCTCGTCGATGTCGACCCCGGCGGCGGCGTACGAGGTGAGCTGGGCGCCGGGCGCTCGCCAGCCGATGTCGCGCCGCACCTGCATGCCGTCGAACCGGACCTGGTCCACCGCCCGGTACGCCGCCGCGCGTGCGTGGGCGAGATCGGATCCGAGCCCGGTCACGGCGAGCACCCGACCACCGGTGACGACTCCCGTTCCGGCGTGGTCGTCGACGCGCATCCCGGCGGGGAACAGCACTGCATCGTCGCCGAGCTCGCCGATCTCGACGGTGGCACCGGTGACGGGCTGCGTCGGGTATCCCGGTGCTGCCGCCACCACGGTGACGGCCGCACCGCTCGTCACCACGATCTGTTCGGTGTCGAGCGCCCCGTGGGTGCACGCGAGGGCGTGCGCGGCGAGGTCGGACCCGAGCAGAGGGAGCACCGCCTGTGTCTCGGGGTCGCCGAACCGGCAGTTGTACTCGATGAGCCGAGGACCGTCGGAGGTGAGCATGAGCCCGGCGTACAGCACACCGACGTACGGCGTGCCGGCGGCGGCGAGATGATCGATCACGGGCTGCACGAACGCGGCCACCAGATCGTCGGCGTCGTGGGGCACGGGTGCCGGTGCGTAGGCGCCCATCCCGCCGGTGTTCGGGCCGGTGTCGCCCTCGCCGATCCGCTTGTGATCCTGCGAGAGCGGCAGTGCGCGGGCCGTCACGCCGTCGCAGAGCGCCAACAGTGAGCACTCGGGGCCGGTGAGGCGCTCCTCGAGCACGAACGGACCCGAGGCGGCGATGTCCCGGATGGCCGCCACGGTCTCGTCGTGGCCACGAGGCACGATCACGCCCTTGCCGGCCGCCAACCCGTCGAGTTTCACGACCACGGGCCGGTCGAACTCCTCGTACCAGGCCAGGGCATCCTCGACCGACGTGAATCGTTCGAACTCGGGCCCGGGCACGCCCAGCCCGGCGGCGAGCTCGCGTGCCCAGCCCTTCGACGACTCGAGGCGGGCGAGCTCGGCCGTGGGGCCGAAGCAGGGCACGCCCCGGCGCGCGCACTCGTCGGCCACCCCGGCCACGAGGGCGGCCTCGGGACCCACGATCACGAGATCGATCCCCGTGGTGTCGAGCGACGACGCCACGTGATCGGGCCCGAACGCGACCGTGGTGACCTCGTGATCGTGGCGCCGGCACGCCCACTCGATGGCCGACTCGCGGCCACCGTTGCCGACCACCAGCACGTGCATCAGGCGAGCACGCCCTCGAACGACAGCTTCGTCTGCGCCGAGCCCACGGCGATGGGGTACCGACCGGTGAAGCATGCGTTGCAGTAGCCGTCGCGCTGGTCCTCCTGGGCGGCCACGGCGCGCATCATGCCGTCGAGCGAGAGGAACGCGAGGCTGTCGGCGCCGATGAGATCGACCATCTCCGGGACGGTGTGCCGAGCCGCCATGAGGTCGCCGTCGTGGCCCATGTCGACGCCGAAGTGGCAGGCGTGGGTGATGGGCGGACACGTGATCCGGAGGTGGACCTCCGTGGCGCCGGCGTCGCGCACGAGCTTCACCAGGGGTCCGGCAGTGGTGCCGCGGACCAGTGAGTCGTCGATCATCACGACCCGCTTGCCCCGGAGGTTCTCGCCGAGCGCGTTGAACTTCAGCGCCACCCCCCGCTCGCGGATGTCCTGTGTGGGTTCGATGAACGTCCGCCCGATGTAGCGGTTCTTGATGAGTCCGTCGTTGAACGGCAGACCGCTGGCCCGGGCGTAGCCGATCGCGGCGGGGATGGAGGAGTCGGGCACCGGGATCACCACGTCGGCGTCGACGAACGCTTCGTTCGCGAGCTCCTCGCCCAGCCGCTGACGCACCTCGTGCACGCTGCGGTCGGCCCACACCGAGTCGGGCCGCGAGAAGTAGACGAACTCGAACGTGCACCGGGCAGGGGTGGTGGCCGGAGCGAGCGCCTGGTGACGGATCAGTTCGGCCCCGCGCAGGGTGATCATCTCGCCGGGTCGGACCTCGTCGATCTCGACGCATCCGAGCGTGGCGAGCGCGCAGGTCTCGCTGGCGACCGCGTGGCCGCCGGCGGGGAGACGCCCGACGGAGAGTGGCCGGAACCCCCAGGGGTCTCGGACGGCGATCACCTCGTCGGCCATGAGCATCACCATCGAGAACGCGCCCTTCCACGCCGGCAGGGTGCGTTCGAGACGCTCCTGCCAGCTGGTTCCCCCCGCGGCGGCCAGCATGAGCGTGAGCACCTCGGTGTCGCTCGTGGCCGTGAGTCCGAACCCGCGCTGGAGCAGCTCGTCGCGTAGGGCGGGGGCGTTGACCAGGTTGCCGTTGTGAGCCACGGCGAGCGGACCGTGCATGGTCTCGACCAGGAATGGCTGGATGTTGCGGTGCGAGCTGCCGCCGGTCGTGCTGTACCGGGTGTGGCCGATCGCGTGATAGCCGGTGAGCGGTGCGAGCGCCTCGGGTGTGAACACGGTCGACACGAGGCCCGGGTCCTTGTGGAGGCGGGCCCGCTGCCCGTCGCTCACGGCGATGCCGGCGGCCTCCTGGCCGCGGTGCTGGAGCGCGAACAGCCCGAAGAACGCGAGCTGGGCCACACCGTCGCCGTGCGGCGTGGAGATCCCCAGCACCCCGCACTCGTCGTGGGGATGGTCATCGAACTCGGCCGCGTGGCCGCTTCGGACGTGGACGGGTTGTTGATGAGGAGTGGTCACAGCAGTCCTGCCGTCGTGAGGTGGTGGACGATCCGCTCGCCCACAGGGTACGTGCCCGGTTCGAAGCGGCGGCCGACCAGGCGCTGATAGGCGTCGATGTAGCGCGCCGAGGTGGCGGTCCAGATCTCGTCGGGGAGCTCCGGCACCGGCCCGTCTCCTCGGTAGCCGAGGTCGGCGAATGCCCGTCGGACGACCTCTTTGTCGAGGCTCTCGGGCTCGTCGCCCGCAGCGACGCGTGCTTCGTAGGTGCTCGCCACCCACCATCGCGACGAGTCCGGGGTGTGGACCTCGTCGATCAGCAAGAGTGTGCCGTTGTCGGCCACGCCGAACTCGTACTTGGTGTCGGCCAGCAGCAGTCCGGCGGCCGCGCCCACCGTCATGCCGTGGTCGAACACGGCCAGGGCGATGGTCTGCACCTGCTCCCACAGGTCAGGATCGACGAGCCCCCGCTCGACCACCTCGGCGCAGCTCAGCGGTTCGTCGTGACCGCCAGCCGCGCCAGCGCCCTCTCCGCTCGTGGCGGGACCCTTGGTGGTGGGGGTGATGATCGGGCGGGGGAGCGGGGTGTTCTTCCGGAGGCCGTCGGGGAACCGGTGACCGTCGATCGTGCGCTGGCCCTCGGAGTATCGGCGCCACAGCGAGGTGTCGGTCACGCCGGTGATGTGGCCGCGAACCACCACCTCCACCGGGAGCGGAGTGGCCGAACGGGCCACGAGAACGTTTGGGTCGGGCACGTCGATCACGTGGTGACGCGCTCCGTGTCGGGCGAGCAGGGGAGCGATCTCACCGAACCACCAGGCGGCCAACTCGTTGAGCACCTGCCCCTTGTACGGAACCCCGGCGATCACGCGGTCGAAGGCCGAGAGGCGGTCGGTGGTGACGAGCAGCCGCCGATCGACCCCGTCGGCATCCGGTCCGAGCCCGTACGAGACGCGGACCTTGCCGTCACGCCGGTCGGGGAGCGGGAGATCGATGTCGACGAAGGGCTCGAGTTCGGATCGTCGCATCAGGTCTCCCCGGCGGCCAGGACGCCGTTCCGGAACAGGTGGAGACCGAGGTGGGCGACCGGATCGACACCGCGGTCGTGGCGCGGGTGCTGTCGGGCCACGACGTGGTTCTCGGGGTGCGGCATGAGACCGAGGACGCGGCCCGAGGCGTCGCACACCCCGGCCACGTGGTCGACCGAGCCGTTCGGGTTCGGGCCGCGGTACCGCAGCGCGATCTGCCCGGCGGCGGCCAGCGCGCCGGGATCGGGGTGCACGTAGCGACCTTCACCGTGGGCGATCGGACAGTGGACGGCCTGGTCGAGCCCATGGGTCCAGACGCAGCGCGAATCGGGCACCGGATCGAGCTCGACCCAGCGACAGTCGAACCGACCGTCGAGGTTGTGACCGAGCGCTCCGGGGAGCAGACCCGTACGGGTGAGCACCTGGAACCCGTTGCAGATGCCGATCAGTGGTCGACCCCGGGCCACGAAGTCGCGGAGAGCATCGCCGAGCCCCAGCTCGAGGTCGAGAGCCAGCATGCGCCCGGCGCCGAGGGAGTCGCCGTAGCTGAAGCCGCCGGCCACCAGCGCGAGTCGCGACGAGGTGAGCAGCTCCGGCCGGGCGATCAGTTCGGCGGCCGTGACGACCTGCGGCGCGGCTCCGGCCAGCTCGAGGGCGAGCACGGCGTCGGGGTCGCGGTTGGTGCCCGGGCCGGTCACCACGATCGCGGGGACGGCGCTCACGGATGCGCTCCGTGCGAGGTGAATGCATCGACCAGCTCACTGACGTCGATCGGCGCGAGGCCGGCGATCGAGAGGATGGGCTCGTCGGTCACCTCGCCGAGCACCACGATCGCGTCGTCGAGCACGTCTTCGAGCAGGGGGAGGTCGCCGGGGGCCACCTCCAGTAGGAACCTGCCGGTGGACTCAGCGAACAGCGCCACCGCGAGGTCGGGATGGGGGAGGACCTCGACGCGGACCCCGAGTCGTCCGGCGATGCACATCTCGGCGAGCGCGACGGCGAGCCCGCCCTCGCTCACGTCGTGGCACGCCTCTACCAACCCGCCCATCATCACGCGGTGCAGCCGGCGGTACCGCACGGGTGCCGTGGGGTCGGACTGCGGCACGATCCCGGGATGATCGGGTTCGCCCAGGACCAGGTCGAGGTGCGAGCCGGCGAACTCCTCGGCCGTGGCGCCGAGCAGCACCAGCACGTTGCCCGGTCGGCGGAGCACCGGTGTGATGCGCCGCTCGACGTCGGGGTGGTGGGCCACCGCGGTGATCACCAGCGTGGGTGGCACCGCGTGGCGCCGACCGTCGGAACCGGTGTACTCGTTGTTCAGCGAGTCCTTGCCCGAGACGAACGGCGCGGCGTGCGCCGCTGCACCGGCGCAGCACCCGTCGACCGCGGCCACCAGCTCGCCGAGTGTGGACGGTCGCCGAGGATCACCCCACGAGAAGTTGTCGAGCAGCGACACCCGGTCGGGATCGGCACCGACGGCCACGACGTTGCGGATGGCCTCGTCGACCACGGCGCGTGCCATGGCCTCCGGGTCGTGGAGGCCGTACCACGGGTTCACCCCGATGCCGATCGCGAGACCCTGTGCCTCGAGCGGTGCGGCCAGCAGTACCCCGTCGGCCGGCGCATCGCCCTCGACGCCGACCAACGGGCGGACGAGCGTGGCCCCGCCGATCTCGTGGTCGTAGCGGTGGATGGTGCCGGCTTTCGAGGCGATGTTGCGGTGCGCCAGCAGGGCGAGCAGCACGGCACGTGGGTCGTCCACCGTGCGTCCGGTGGCGGTGCGCGACGGTGTGGGCATCTCGGCGGTCATCTGGCGTTGTGGTCGACCGTCGTGGAGGAAGTCGGTTCGAAGATCGAGCACGGTCCGTCCCGAACTGCGCACCACGAGGCGCTGGTCGCCCGTGAAGTGTCCGATGTCGGACATCTCGACGCCGGCGGCGTCGCAGCGGGCCTGCAGCTCCGCGAGGGAACCGGTCGGCACCGCCACCACCATGCGTTCCTGGGCCTCCGACAGCCAGATCTCCCAGGGCTCGAGTCCGGCGTACTTGAGTGGGACGAGGTCGAGTTCGACGTCGGCGCCCACGCCCTCGGCCATCTCGCCCACGGCCGACGACAACCCGCCCGCACCGCAGTCGGTGATGGCCGAGTACAGGTGCTCGGCGCCCACGAGCACGTCGATCAGCAGCTTCTCGGTGATGGGATCGCCGATCTGGACACTGGCACCGGCGACGGTACCGGTGGTGGCGTCCATCGTGAGCGACGAGAACGTGGCCCCCCGGATGCCGTCGCGACCCGTGCGGCCACCCAGCACCACCACCCGGTCGCCCACCCCCGGGCCGTCGTGGGGGTCGCGCTCGGCGGCCACACCGATGCAGCCGGCGAACACGAGCGGGTTGGTGGTGAAGCCAGGGTCGTAGAGGATCGCCCCGGCCACGGTGGGCAGGCCGATCTTGTTGCCGTAATCGGCCACGCCGTCGATCACGCCCTCGCGGATGCGGCGGGGGTGCAGCGATCCGTCGGGCACATCCGCCAGCGAGATGTCGGGCGGGCCGAAGCAGAGCACGTCGGTGACGGCGACCGGTCGGTGCGCGGCGCCGAGCACGTCGCGGATCACACCGCCCACACCGGTGTTGGCGCCCCCGAACGGCTCGACCGCGGACGGATGGTTGTGGGTTTCGGCCTTGAGCGCCACCGTGATGCCGTCGCGGTACGACACGATGCCGGCGTTGCCCACGAACGCCGAGCGCACGAACGGTGCGGCGATGGTGTCGGTGCAGTCGCGGAGCGCGACCAGCATGGGTGGGCGGTCGATGCCGTCGTCGGTGGTGAGCGCCGCACGGAACGTCTTGTGGGCGCAGTGCTCACTCCAGGTCTGGGCGATGGTCTCGAGCTCGACGTCGGTGGGGTCGCGCCCCTCGGCCTCGAAATGGGCCTGCACGGCCAGCAGCTCCTCCGGATCGAGCGCCAGCGACCGCAGCTCGCCGAGGGCGCCGAGTTCGGTGGCGCTCAACCCGCGCATCGGGACCGTCACGGCGGTGGTGGTCCGGGCGGTGTCGTCGAGCGTGGGCGGCTCGACCGGTGCGGGGCCCCAACGCTCGATGATGGGGTTGGCCACCACGCGTCGCACCACCTCCTCGGCCAGCTCGGGATCGGTCCCGGCCGCGAAGATGATCCGGCGCCCCGTCGCAGCGCCGTCGAGCGGCACGTGCAGGCGTTCGGCTGCCGTGAGCAGGGTGGTGGCACCGGCATCGGTCACGCCCGGGAGGAGCGTGATCTCGATGGCGTGGCGCGCCTCAGGGCCGGGCGTTTCCCAGGTGGACGTCTGCAGGAGCGGCTCGACCAACAGCGACTCGAGCGCAGCGAGGTGCTCATCGGAGAGGGCGCCCAGCGCGAACACGATGTCTGACACCTCGACGTGGCCGATCTCCACGCCGAGCTGCGCAGCTGCGCTGGAGATGGCCGTTGCCCGTGGGTCGGGATCGATCGACGAGATCGTCAGCCGGTGCCGTGCTCCCACCACGGCAACCCTACGGAGTCCGACCTGACGCGGACGTGGTTTGGACGAAATGTCAGCACCGATCCGCTCCCCCTAGCCTCCCGGTCGTGACCGACGTCGATGCTCCCGCTCCCACCCGCCTCGTCCTGGTGCGTCACGGCGAGTCGCAGGTGACCGTTCGGCGGGTGGTCGGTGGCCTGCGGACCTGCACGGGGCTGTCGGAACTGGGGGTGCAGCAGGCCGAACTGCTGGCGGCGCGTCTCGCCGCCACCGGCGAGCTGGCGGTCGAGGCGCTCTACTCGAGCAGCTACCCGAGGGCCGTCGAGACCGCTGAGCGGCTGGCTCCGGTGTTCGGGACGGCGGTGCGCGTGGAAGCCGGCTTCGGCGAGCACGACCCGGGCCCGGAGTGCGACGGGCTGTCGTTCAGCGATTTCGTCGAGCGCCACGGCATGCCGGACTGGGAAGGTGATCCGCACGGCGTGACGTTCCCCGGCGGCGAGACCCTGGCTGCGTTCCACCATCGCGTGGGCGTCACCCTCCGTGAGCTGCTCGACCGGCACCGGGCCGAGACCGTGATGGTGGTGTGCCACGGTGGTGTGATCGACTTCATGATGCGCTTCGCTCTCCGTACGCCGCCCACGGGTGTGTTCGAGCTGCACACCACGAACGCCTCGCTCACCGAGTTGGTGGAGGTCACGCCCGGCCGATGGCGGTTGGTGCGGTACAACGATTCGTCGCACCTCGCAGGACTCGGCGCGTGATCCGCTGGGTGATCGCCGGGGCCGGATCGGCGGGCATCGTGCTCGCGTCGCGTCTGGCTGCTCGTCGCGATCACGAGGTCGTGCTGCTCGAGTCCGGTTCGTCCACTCCGGCGTCGACCACGGGGTCGAGCTTCTTCGACGTGTTGGCGGAGCCGGGCCGGACCTTCGACGACCTGACGGCGGTGCGGGTGGACGGACAGGCACCCGCCGGCTATCGCCGTGGGCGAGGTCTGGGAGGGTCGGGTGCCGTGAACGCCATGGTGGCGCTCCGCGGCGGCCCGTTCGACGCGGACCACCGACTCCACACCGAGTTGGCCGATCCGGCCGAACTCGGCGCGGTCGACCGTGCGCTCCTCGACGCCGCACCCGACGCCACACGCGTGCCGCTCACCCGTCGGCACGGTCGCCGGATCACGGCCGCGGAGTGTTACTCGCTCGACGGGGTCGAGGTACGGGGGAACGCCCACGTCGACCGGGTGCTGCTCGACGGCACCCGGGCGGTGGGGGTGCGGCTCGCCGACGGGAGCGAGCTCGCCGCTGACCGGGTGGTGGTCAGCGCCGGCGCGATCCACAGCCCGGCGGTGCTCCTGCGCAGCGGGGTCGGTGTGCCCGGCATCGGGATGGGGTTGAAGGATCACCCCTCGGCGCCGATCACCCTCGCGTTGCGCCCCGAGGCCACGGCCGACCCCTCCTCGTTGGCGGCGGCCACGTTGCTGCAGCGGGGCCCAGTGCAGGTGCTGCCGCTCAACCACGTCGGCCGGACGGCCACCGGGTACGGCCTGCTGCTGCCGGCACTGATGCGGGTGCGCAGCGAGGGCTCGGTCACGCTCGCGAGCGACGACCCGTGGGAGCAGCCGACGGTGTCGTTCCGGATGTTGTCGCACCCCGACGACGTGCACGGCATGGTCGACGCGGTCGAGGTCGCGCTCGAACTGCTGCGTCATCCGTCGTTCGAGCGGATCCTCCACGCGGTCTACGTGGACGATGCGGGGACCGGGATCGACGTGCTGAACAGTCGCGAACGGATCGCGGAGTGGCTGCCCGGACACGTGGGTGACTACGTGCACGCCTCGAGCACGTGTCGGATGGGTGTGGTGGTCGACGAGCTGTGCCGCGTGATCGACCACGAGGGGCTGTACGTGTGCGATGCATCGGTGTTCCCCGACGTCCCGGAGGTGAACACCCACATCCCGACGGTGATGCTGGCCGAGACGATGGCGGCCCGCTGGGCGGTCTCCTAGACGAGCGCCAGCAGCTCGTCCATCGACTCCTGCAGCAGCTCGGTGAGCAACCACACGTCGGGCACGAGTTCGCGATCGGCGATGAATCCGAAGTCGAGGTTGCCGTTGTAGCTCTGCACGGTCATGTTCAGTCCCTGCCCGTCGATCAGTGCCGACACGGGGTAGAAATGCTCGAGCCGGGCACCGGCGGAGTACAGCGGCTGGGCCGGGCCGGGCACGTTCGAGATGATCAGGTTGAACGGCGGGTTCATCCGATCGGCGATCCGGAGGCGGCTGTACATCCGCATCACCCGGGCCGCCACGGCCGGCGGGGCGAACGTGGTGAAGTCCTGCAGCGACTCGGCCGGGATCGCCCGGAAGTCGTCCTTGGCCCGGTTCATGCTGGCCTGGATGCGACGGAGGCGAGCCACCGGATCGGCCTCGTTGGTGGCGAGGTCGGCGAGGAGCGCCGACACCCGGTTCTGGTAGGTGTCGTCCTCGGTCCCCGAGCGCACGCTGACCGGCACCATCGCGATGAGGCTCTCGGGCGGCAGGCAGTCGTGGGCGACCAGGTAGCGACGGAGGGCCCCGGCGCAGAGTGCCATCACGACGTCGTTGAACGTGCACCCGAACGTGCGACGCACGCTCTTCGCCGAGTCGAGGGGGAGCGAGGTGAACGCGAAGCGACGGTGCGGCGAGATCTGGTGGTTCCACGGGGTGCGCGGCGCCCTGGTGGGGGGCAGTGCCGGTGCGTGATCGGTGTCGACCCCCGACGTCTCGCGGAGCCGGTGGCGCAGCAGCGAGCCGACGGGCCCGGGCATCGGCTGGGCGATCAGGTCGGCCAGCGCGTGGAGACCGCCCGTGTTGGTGCTCTCGGCCAGCTCGCGGAGCGTGCGGACCGACAGCCGGATCATCTTCTCCGGGCGTTTCACGTACTCGACCATCGTGCGCTGGAGCAGTTCGGCCTCGTTGGGCACGTGCTCGGCCTCCCACTCCACCGGGACCCCCGATGGTCGCAGGTCGGGGTCGAGGTCGAGGATGGCCGCCAGCATCAGTGCCCCCGATGCCCCGTCGATCGCGGCGTGGTGCACCTTGGTGAGCTGCGCGATGAGGCGGCCTCCGTCCACCCCCTCGATCACGTACAGCTCCCACAGCGGTCGTCGACGGTCGAGTGCTCGTGCGTGGATGCGCGACACCACCTCGCCGAGCTGCTCGGGTGTGCCCGGTGAGGGCACAGCGTGGTGGCGGACGTGGAAGTCGATGTCGAAGTCGGGATCGTCGATCCAGTAGGGCAGGTCGAGTCCGAACGGCACCTCGACCAGGCGGCGACGGAACGGTGCGAGATGGTCGAGACGTTCGAGGATCAGCTGCTTGGTGACCTCGACGCCGGCACCGCCCGGAACACCGGTCGGGTCGAAGAGGTTCATCGACGACACGTGACCGAAGGTGGCCGAGGTCTCCATGTTCAGGAAGCTGACGTCCATCCCGCTGAGCTGCCGCATCGCCCGATGGTACGTGCTACACCAGACCCCATGGACCGTGTCGACGGAACTTCCCTCCACGAGGTGGCCGATGGGTGCCTCGCCTACCTGCAACGCGACGGCGGCTGGGGGTGGAGCAACGCCGGTCTCGTGGTGGGCGACGGCACCTCGCTGCTGGTCGACACTCTGTTCGACCTGCGCCTCACGGCAGCGATGCTCGAGTCGTTGGCCGAGCACACGAGGTCCGCTCCGATCGCGTCGGTCGTCAACACCCACGCGAACGGCGACCACTGCTACGGCAACCAACTCGTGGCCGACGCCGAGATCATCGCGTCGACCGCAGCCGCCCGCGAGATGACCGAGGTGCCGCCGTCGATGCTGGCAGCGCTCAACGCCGCCCCCGGCGAGGTGGGTGACCTGTTCCGGCACTTCTTCGGCGAGTTCGAGTTCGAGGGCATCGAGCCGACGCCGCCCGATCGCACCTTCGACGGACGTCTCGATCTCGACGTCGGTGGCCGTCGGGTCGAGCTGATCGAGGTGGGTCCCGCGCACACCGAGGGTGACGTGATCGCACACGTGCCCGATGCCGGCGTGGTCTACACCGGCGACATCCTGTTCATCGGTGGAACCCCCATCGTGTGGGCCGGACCGCTCTCGAACTGGATCGCCGCGTGCGATCTGATGCTCGGGATGGACGTCGACACCGTGGTGCCCGGACATGGCCCCGTCACCGACAAGTCGGGGGTGTCGGCCGTGCGCGACTACCTCGCGTTCGTGGATGCCGAGGCCACTGAGCGACAGCGGGCCGGCGTCGACGCCTTCGATGCCGCGCGCGACATCGCCCGACTCATCGGGGAGTCGGCCGACTTCTCCCGACTCGGTGAGTTCGGCCGGATCGCCGTGAACGTCGAGACGGTGTACCGGTCACTCGACCCCGATCACCGTACACCCGATGTGGTCGAGCAGTTCCGACGGATGGCGCGACTCGAGCAGGTGTGAACGGGGCGTCGGCGCGTCGCAGCGGACCACCCGACGTGGCGGTGGTGGGCGACGGCCCGGCGGGTCTCGCCGTGGCCGCGGCGTGCCACGAACTCGGGCTGCGAGCGGTGGTGCACGGCGATGGCGCGCCGTGGCACGCCACGTACGCCACCTGGCGCGACGACGTGGACCCGCTGCCCGACTCCGTGTTCGCGTCGCTCACCGATCGTGTCGAGGTGTTCGGTGCTCGTCGGCACTCGATCGATCGCATCTACGGGGTGTTCGACAACGCCGCCCTGCGGACGCATCTCGCGACCGGCCTCGAGATCGTGGGTGGACGGGTCGAGCCCGACGAGGTGGACGGTGCCGTCGTGATCGACGCCACCGGTGCCTCGGGAGTTCCCACGTCATGGCAGACGGCGTTCGGCATCGTGGTCGCGGACATGCCAGGGTCGCTGGATCTGGCCCCCGACACCGTCACGCTCATGGACTGGCGGCCGGCCGATGACGCGATCGAGGGTCCGCCCAGCTTCTGTTACGTCGTGCCGGTGGCCGACGGATGGCTGGTCGAGGAGACGGTGCTCGCGGCGCGATCGGCGGTGTCCTCCGATGCGCTCCGAGAGCGGCTGGCGCGGCGCCTCGGCCGAGATGGGCCGTCGCTGATCGCCGGAGCACGGCGGACCGAGGAGGTCCGCATCCCCATGGGATCCCCACCCGTGCGTTCGAGGGGTCGGGTCGTTCCGTTCGGGGCCGCGGCGGGCTTCGTCCACCCGGCCACCGGCTACTCGGTGGCAGCGTCACTCCGGGCCGCCCCGCGTGTCGCCCGGGCGATCGCCGCCGGCGCCGACGTGGGCGAGGCGGTGTGGCCCAGCGACCACCTGCGCTCCCGGGCGCTCCACGACTACGGGCTGGACGCTCTGCTGCGCCTCGACGCCGGCGACGTGGCAGCGTTCTTCGACGCCTTCTTCGAGCTGCCGGAAGAGCGGTGGGCCGCCTACCTGCGCATCGACACGACCCCGTCCGCAGTGGCCGGGATCATGGCTCGACTGTTCCGGCGAGCGCCCTGGCGGGTTCGGGCTCGTCTGATGGCGGGGGATCCGCGCCGTCTGTTCGGTCGTGCCGGTGCTTCGTGGTCGAACGGATGACGGCCAGGACCCACCCGAGCGCCACGGCCGCGGCGAAGATGAACCACTGCACGGCGTACGACAGGTGGGGGCCGTCGCTGAGGTCGGGCCTGATCACGGGTTCGGGGAGCCCCACGGGCTCGGGAGGGCTCGACTCGAGCAGGTCGACGTAGACGGGGATCACCTCGCCCGTCAGCTGTGGGCCGAGCCGTTCGACGTCGATGCGCTGTACCTCGGCGAGCACGCCGGTGGCGGGATCACTGAGCTGACCGGTCCGTCGTTCCTGGGAGGGTCGGATCACGCCTCGGACGGCCACGTTCCCCGCCGGCGCCTCGGGTGCGTCGATGCCGAGGGGGACGAACCCGCGGTTCACGATGAGTGTGCGGCCGTCGTCGAGCAGCATCGGTGTCACCACGTTGTCGCCGGCGCGCCCGTTCTGCGAGCGGTTCACGACCACGAACTGCTCGTCGGGGAGGTAGACGCCGTTGGCCACGACCGTTCGCCACTCGACCTGGCCGGGGTCGATGGCAGCTCCGGCCGGCAGCAGCTCGGCCAGGTCGCGATGGGGGAGATCGATGCGCGATTCGACCTGATCGTTGAACGTTCGGCGTTCCGACAGGCGATCGAGCTGCCAGAACGCGAAGCCGATCATGACGGCGATCCCCGCAACCACCAGCAGGTGGAAGCCGATCCAGAGCGGGCGGAGCAAGAACCCGTACATCGCACCGTGAACGGTAGCGGCGCCCGGCCCGGTCGCGCCGGGTGTCGCGCGTTACGGTCGGCGCCCGTGGGACCCGACGACGTGACGACCGACTGGCTCTCGACCATCCTCGGCGGTGAGATCGGCTCGGTCGAGCACGAGCGGATCGGCGACGGACTGGTCGGGATGAATCTCCGTGTCCGGCTGCGAGACGCCGAGCCGGCACTGCCGTCGTCGGTGGTGATCAAGCTCCCGTCGCCCGATCCCACGAGCCGGGCCACCGGGATCGCCCTCCGGAACTACGAGCGCGAGGTCCGCTTCTATCTCGACATCGCGCCCACGGTCGACATCCGGGTGCCGCACTG
>REDU01000006.1 GCA_007693335.1 Ilumatobacter sp.
CGGTCGTGTTCCGTCAGCTCCTGACCCGGCTGCCCGACATCGAGGTGGTGGGCGAGCCGGACTACCTCGAGGCGGCCGGTGTGCCGTTGGTGGGCGGCGTCAAGCGTCTGCCCGTGCGGTTCACCCCGACGGCGCCGATCGGATCGGGTCGATCCGCTGCAGCGTCCCCTCCTGGTCGGTGAGGTACAGCTCACCACGGTGATCGGTCCCGACGCTGGTGATGCGACCGAGGCCGGTGAGGTGTTCGATCTGGTCGGCCTCGGCGCCGGCCACCACCGCGTGGAGCGGGAACGAGCGGAGGCTGCCGCGGCAGTAGTCGCTGTAGATGTAGTGACCGGTGAGCTCGGGGATCGCCGCGCCCCGGTAGACCGGTCCGCCGATCACGGCGCAGCCGTCCGAGCGGTCGAGTGACAGCGCCGGGGTGTGGAACTCGTCGGGGTCGCACACCGGCGCCGGGAGTCCCTCCTCGCGATCGGCCCTGGATTGGAAGCACTCGGGCCCGGCGATGATCGGCCAGCCGAAGTTCGTCCCGCCACCGGTCGTCAGCGGGACGATGTTGATGTCCTCCCACTGGTCCTGGCCGACATCGGCGATCACCATCGTGTCGGTGGCCGCATCGAGCGCGAAACGCCACGGGTTCCGCAGCCCGAACGACCACAGCTCGGGTGCACCCCCGCCGTCGACGAACGGGTTGTCGGGCGGGATCGCGTACGGGTCGGCAGCGTCGACGTCGATCCGCACGATGCCACCGAGGACGGTGTCGGGGTCCTGTCCGTTCTCGTACCGGTCGGCGATGCCGCCGCCGTCACCGAGACCGAGGTACAGGTACCCGTCGGGGCCGAACACGACGCCACCCCCGTTGTGCCACTCGTGCGGTTGGTCGACCGCCAGCACCACCTCGAACCGACTCGGGTCGAGCACACCCGGATCGTCGTCGCTCGGTCCGTACTCGCGCAGCTCGGTGTCGTCGTCGCCGGCCGTCACGAGGTACACGAACGCACCACCGCGCTCCGGGTAGTCGGGGTGCAGCGCAACGGAGAGCAGACCCTGCTCGGGTCCGACGGCCGACACCTCGTCGCGGATGTCGAGCACCAGCTCGGCCGCCCCCTCGGGGTCGGCAGGGTCGACCGCCACGATCCGCCCTGGCCGCTCGACCACCCAGAGCCGCTCGCCGTCGGGCGCAGCGATCACGGCCACGGGTTCCACGAGGTCGTCGGCCACGACGGTGGCCTCGAGGCCCGACAACGGAGCCGCAGGAACGGTGGTGGCCGTGGTCGTGGTGGGCGGGGCAACGGTGGTGCCCGGGCCGACCGGAACCGTGTCGGCAGCGCAGGCGGCGAGGAGGAGTGCCGCCAGGCCGGCGAGACCGATCGCCGGTCTCACCCGCGGGGATCTCGGGCTGTCGGGGGAGGTGACCATGGACCCGCCTCAACGTAGCGGTCTCGACCACGCGCGCCACTCACCGCTCGGGTCGGTCGCCCTCTCGTGGATCGGCCGCGCGAGCAGCCCGGTTCGAGGTGTAGACGTGCTCGACACCGACGAGTTCCAGCGCGTCGCCGAACCGCGGCGGACGGGGCACGGTCACGGCGTGACGATCGGGAAGTCCTGGTCGGGCGGATCGAGCAGTGCAGCGAGCCGACCCATCACGCCGGGGTCGCCGTCGATCGACAGCGTCCCGTCGCCCACCGCAGCGGCGACGTCGAGGGCGCCGGTCAGCATCGCGCCGAGCACGGCACGGCTCCCCGTGAACACCGTGGAGCCAGGCGCGGGGGCGTCCGTCCGGCGGTGCACGAACGTTCCGTGTCGCAGCTCTGCGACGTGGGTGCTGCCGAGGTCGGTGAACACGAACGAGATGACGAGGTGCTCGTCCCATGCCCGCGGACCGTCCACTCGGATGGCGATGCTGCTGAGCAGCTGCTCGACGGTGAGCGCCGCGAACAGGTCGGGGACGTCGGACGCGACGGGACTGCCGAAGATCCCGTGGCGGAGTTCGGTTGCGCCCGACAGGAAGGCGTTGCGCCACGTGCCGTTCTCGGCGCCGAACGCGAGCTGCTCGAACGTGTCGGCCTGCAGCGAACGGGCCTCGGCGTGGTGCTCGTCGGCGAACAGCACGTGGTTCAGTACCTCGGCGGCCCACCGGTAGTCGCCCTCGTCGAACGCGGCACGGGCGACGCCGACCGCGGCGTCGATCCCACCCATCGCCGCCACGTGTCTCGTGGCCGCCTCGACGGGTGGATGCATCCACAGGTGTGCCGGATTCCCGTCGTACCAGCCGAGATAGCGCTGGTAGATCGCCTTGACGTTGTGACTGACCGAGCCGTAGTAGCCGTGGGTGTGCCACTGCGCCTCGAGCACCGGCGGCATCTCCATGATCTCGGCGATCTCGGCGCCCACGTAGCCCTTGTTGAGCAACCGCAGGGTCTGATCGTGCAGGTACGAGTACATGTCGCTCTGCATGGCGAGGAACTCGACGGCGCGCTCACGACCCCACGTCGGCCAGTGATGCGACGCGAACACCACCTCGAGGTCGTCGCCCCACAGCTCGATGGTCTCGTTGAGGTAGTCGGCCCACGCCCGCGGGTCGCGCACCGGGGCGCCTCGGAGGGTCAAGATGTTGTGGAGCGTGTGCGACGTGTTCTCGGCGGTGCACAGCGCCTTCGAATCGGGGAAGTAGAAGTTCATCTCCGCCGGCGCCTCGGTCCCAGGCGTCACCTGGAACACGATGCGCACCCCGTCGACCGTGAGTTCCTGGCCCGTGGTCGTGATGTCGATCGTCGGGGCGATCAGGGTCGGCTCACCGAGCGACGTGGTCTGGCCGAGCCCCGCACCGATCTGACCAGCCG
>REDU01000005.1 GCA_007693335.1 Ilumatobacter sp.
CACCGGATCATCCGCTTTGGGGGGGTGGTTACCCCCCGGCCAAAACTAACTGGCCGCCTGGAACCGGGGGCGGTTCGCGTGTCGACCCCGCCTTCATCGGGCGGGGTCGACTCGGAGGAGAAGGGCTGCAACAGGTGCAGCCTTCGATCGGCTGGTTCAGCCGCTGATGTCGCAGGGACCGGCCGGGAGACCGAGAGACACGAGCACCCCGGCTGCTTCCTGCGGGTCGTTCCGGTGCAGAGCGAGAACGGTGTTCAGCGGCAGGCCGACGACATCACGCGACACCTGGGCCGGAGCACCGAGTGACCGCAGCAGCCCGAGGCCGTGCTGCATGCACGCGACACCGACCGGCTTGCCGCGGTCGCCGGCGCCGGCAGGCGGACCGCCGGCGTCGACGGCGCCGCCGAAGGTGGCGAGGCCGAGACCGAGGGCGACAGCGGTGGTGATGATCTTCTTCTTCATGGGGAACCTCCGTGGTTGGGATTTTTGGGACAGCTCATGTACGGAGCCCACGCCGCCCCGGATGACGCCCGTCACGACCTTTTGCGAACTGTCTGGAGCAACCGGGCAGATCTGCCGGATCCCCACAGACAGTTCGAGGGGTTCGCTGCGAACCGTCCGCGCGAAACCGGCAGATCCGCTGGATCCCCACAGACAGTTCGGGGGGTCAGGGGGCTCGGACGGTGCCGGCGGTGAGTTCGATGGTGCGGGTGGTGCGGACTCGGTCGAGGAACTCGCGGTCGTGGGTGACGAGCAGCACGGTGCCGTCGAAGGTGTCGAGGGCCGACTCGAGCTGCTCGATGGCGGGGAGGTCGAGGTGGTTGGTGGGCTCGTCGAGCACCAGCAGGTTGGCGCCGTTGGCCATCAGCAGCGCCAGCGCTGCCCTGGTGCGCTCACCGGGTGAGAGCGACGCCGTGGTGCGTTCGACGTGGTCGCCCACCAACCCGAACTTGGCGAGCAGTGTGCGGGCGTCGGCAACGGTGAGGCCGGTGGCGTCCTGGAACGCCCGCAGCAACGTATCGGCGCCGGTCAGCTGGGCCCGCACCTGCTCGATCTCACCCACCACCACCCCGGAACCGAGCTCGGCAGAGCCCGACGTGGGATCGATGCGGCCGAGCACGAGGTCGATCAGCGTCGACTTACCGCTGCCGTTGTGGCCCATCAGCGCGATGCGGTCGCCGTACGACACGAGCAGGTCGACGGGACCGAGACGGAACGAACCCCGGTCGACCCCGGCACCCGACAGCCGCGCCACCACGTCGCCACTGCGGGCGACGGAGGCCACCTCCATCCGGAGCTGCCACGGCTCGCGTGGCTTGTCGACCACGTCGAGGCGCTCGATCATCTTCTCGGTCCGGGCCGCCTTACCGGCCAGCTTCTCGGTCTGGTCGATCTTGAAGTGTCGGATGTACTTGTCGCTCTCGCCCGACGCCCGCACCTTCGCCCGCCCCTGCGTGGCCCACTCGCGCTCCTGCTGGGAGCGACCGGCGAGGTTCTTGCGCTTCGTGTCGTACTCGTCGAACTGCTCCCAGGCGTGACGGCGAGCCCGCTCACGCTCCTCCAGATAGCTCGTCCAACCGCCGGCGTACTCGCTGACCCGGTGGGTGAACTCGTCGATCTCCACCACGTGGGTCACGACGCGCTCCATGAAGCGACGGTCGTGGCTCACGAGCACCATGGGCGCTCGCCGGCCCAGCACCCACTGTTCCAGGCGGGCGAGGCCGTCGAGGTCGAGATCGTTGGTGGGCTCGTCGAGCAGATACACGTCGAACCGGCTGAGCTCGAGCGCGGCGAGCGAGGCGCGGGCGGCCTCGCCGCCCGACAGCGTGACGGTGGGCTGGTCGAGCAGCCGTTGATCGAGGCCGAGGCCGTGCCACACCTCGCCGATCCGGGCGTCGAGGTCGGCGGCACCGAGCGACAGCCACCGGTCGAGCGCGTCGCCATACCGTTCGTCGGCACCGGGGTCGGCCGAGGCGAGCGCTTCGGTGGCGGCGTCGAGCTCGATCTGTGCCGCGGCGACGCCCGTGCGTCGGGCCAGCAGGGCGCGCACGGTCTCGTGGTCGCTCCGTTCGGGTTCCTGGTCGAGCCACCCGACGGTCGCCGTCGGCGGCGTGACGTTCACCGAGCCGCGATCCACCGGGAGCCGGCCGGCGAGCACGGCGAGCAGCGTCGATTTGCCGACCCCGTTCGGCCCGACGAGCGCTACCCGACGACCCGGCGCGACGGTCAGATCGACGGCGTCGAGGACGGAGCGGGCACCACGGGTGACGGTGACGTCACGGGCGACGAGCGTGGTGCCGGACGGAGGTGATGGCATGAGCGAAGTCCTCGGAACACCCCGCAACGGGGCACGGCGGGGTGACGAACTCAGATCTCGTCAGCCACACAGTGAACGGTACCGACTCGGTCGGCACGCGACCCCGATGGTTTCGCCGAGGTCGACCGCACGAATCGCGGACGCTGCGATCAGTCGGACCCTTCCGATGTACCCGACTCCGGTCCGGCATGAGGAGGCACGTGAGGCGGAAGGTTCGGCGCCGGCTCGGTCGTCGGCTCGGTCGCCACCGGCTCAGTCGTCACCGGCTCGGTCGCCGCCGGCTCGGTCGTGCCCGGCTCAGTCGCCGCCGGCTCGGTCGTCACCGGCTCGGTCGCCGCCGGCTCAGTCGTCGCCGGCTGCGTCGTCACCGGCTGCGTCGTCACCGGCTGCGTCGTCGCCGGCTGCGTCGTCGCCGGCTGCGTCGTCACCGGCTGCGTCGTCACCGGCTGCGTCGTCGCCGGCTGCGTCGT
>REDU01000150.1 GCA_007693335.1 Ilumatobacter sp.
ACCGACAGGAGCATCCGCATCCATGAACTCCGATCTCGTCATCGTGTACCACCGCCAGCCCTTCGAGGAGGTGGTGGTGGATGGCGAGACCCTCTACCAGGAGAACAAGAGCCCGAACGGCATCGTGCCGACGCTCAAGAGCTTCTTCCAGACGGTGGAGCGCGGCTCATGGATCGCGTGGAAGCACGTCGACCGCGACGGTGACGAGGTGGACGACCGCCGGGTCACGATGAACGATCGGCACGGCGAGTACGAAGTGCTCCGGGTCGGGTTGACCGAGCCGCAGGTCCGCAGCTTCTACCACGTGACCTCGAAGGCCTCGCTCTGGCCGGTCCTGCACTCGTTCGCACCCCACTTCGACGCCGAGGCCGCCGACTGGGAGACGTTCCGCGAGGTGAACCGGCGGTTCGCCGAGGCCGCCTGTGAGGAAGCCAGCGACGACGCCCTCATCTGGGTGCACGACTACAACCTGTGGCTCACTCCCCACTACATCCGCCAGATCAAGCCGAATGCCAAGATCGCGTTCTTCCATCACACACCGTTCCCGTCGGCCGATCTGTTCTCGCTGCTGCCGTGGCGAGGCGAGATCGTCGACAGCTTGTTGGCGTGCGACATCGTCGGGTTCCACATCCCGCGGTACGCCGAGAACTTCGTGCAGGTGGCGCGCTCGCTCCGCGACGTGGACGTGGCCGAACGCGTCGCCGTCGAGCCGGGGCTGACGCCGCGCGGCGCCGCGCTGTCCGAGCCGGAGGTGACGACGAAATTGTCGTACGGGGACCACACCGTTCATCTCGATGCCTGGCCCATCGGCACCAATCCGAGCTTGATCCGCAAAGTGCTCGACGAACCGGTGGCTGCCGACCGTGCCGCCCAGATCGCCGCTGAGCTGGGCGATCAGCAGCTGATCGTGTCGGTCGGGCGCGTCGACTACACCAAGGGCACCACCGAGACCCTCCTCGCGTACGAGCGTCTGCTCGAGCGACGACCGGAGCTGCGTGGTCACATCAAGCTGATGGTGACCTCGGTGGCCGCCGCCACCGGGATGACCGTGTACGAGGAGACCCAGGAGGAGATCGAACAGCTCGTCGGTCGCATCCACGGACGGTTCGCCACGCTGTCGTGGGGGCCGATCATGCTGTTCACCACTCCAGTGCCGTTCGAGGAGTTGCTCTCCTACTACCGGGCGGCATCGATGTGCTGGATCACCCCGCTGCGCGACGGGCTCAACCTGGTCGCGAAGGAATACGTCGCGGCCCGCGACGATGACCAACCGGGTGTGCTGGTGCTCTCGGAGTTCACGGGCTGCTCGGTGGAGCTCCCCGACGCCGTCACGGCCAACCCGTACAGCCACGTGAGCCTCGACGCTGCGATCGACACCGCCCTCGACATGAGCACCGCCGAGCGGACCCACCGGATGGCGCGTCTGACGCTCAGCGTCGACCGGTACGACATCGAGCACTGGGCCGAGCACATCCTCGGTCAGTTCCAGGCGCTCCGCCGCCCGGCCGGTCGAGGCCAGGGCGATCCGGAGTCGTTCAGCCGGCGGGGAACGCCGCAGCCAACGCTCGGTCGACGATCGGGCGGATCGCCGCGGAGTCACGCGGGAACTCCCCGTTCACCAGCACCGCCCAGGTGACGCCGTCGGGACGGTTCACCACCATTGCGTGCGTGCTCTCGAGGGTGCCGGTGTGCCCGACGGAGCCATCGGGGTAGAGGATGAGCCCGAGTCCGTAGCCACCGTGCTCGAGAGGTGGTCGGCGCATCTGCGTCAGCAACTGGTCGCTCAGGGGACGCCAGCCCGGCGTGGCCGGGTCGAGGGCATCGACGATGCGGGCGATGTCCGCGGCCGACGCGATCCAGGCGCCTGCGCCGCCCAGCGCCTCCATGTAGTTGCGACCGGGGCGCGAGAAGTGCTGGGCCTCGTCGGGGCCGACGTCGTAGGTGTCGGCCAGTCGCATGCCGGTGATCCCGAGCGGGGCCAGGAGCCGCTGGTACACGACGTCGGTGTAGTCCTGGCCCGTGAGCACCTCGATCAGGAGGTGGGCGAGACACGAGTTCGCATTGCTGTACCGCATGGCGCCGCCCGGGGCACCGCCGGCCCTGAGGGCCAGCCGGCCGACATCGGTGCAGGACAGTCCCCGCTCGCCGAAGAAGGCACCCTGGAACGAGCCGATCCCCGATGTGTGACTCAGCAGGTGCTCGGCGGTCAGCGCCCCGGCCGACGGGCCGACGGGGCCCAGCCCGAGACCCTCGGCGAGACGGGCGCCGATCGGTTCGTCGAGTGCGATCACGCCGTCGTCCACGAGTTGGAGGAGCACCACCGCGGTGATGATCTTGGAGATGCTCGCCACCCGGAACCGTGTGTCGGCCGTGACGCTTCCCGGCTCGCCCGGTCTGCGTTCGCCGGCGCCGGTGGCACGCACGAGCTCGCCGTTCACCATGACGGCCGCCGAGAACGCCGGCGAGCCGTTGGCGATGATCGACCGCTCGAGCGACCGGTCGAAGGCCACCCACCCGCCCGGAACGGTCGGGGCGTCCGTCGTGGCATCTGGATCGCCGGCGAGCTCGACGATCGGATCTGTCGGATCTGTCGGATCACCGGCGACGTCGGCCGCACGATCGGTTCGGACACCGACGGCGAGGTCGGTCACTCCGCCTGCGTGCTCGTCATCGGCGCCGGGATCGCTCACCGCACGGGCCGGCACCGGGTCGGGTCCGACGAGCTCGGGGACCGGCGGCGAGGCGGCTCGCGCCGGGGCACACGCGGCCAGCAGGCCAGCGATCAGCACCACGGCGAGCGTTCTCTGCACCACTCCATGATGCCCGAGAAACTCTCGACCTGCACCTCAGGGTTCGATCAGAGGGGTCGAGCTGAAGTTCAGCCCGACACGAGGGAGCGGCCGACGATCTCTTTCATGATCTCGCTCGTGCCGCCGTAGATCGTCTGGATGCGGGAATCGGCCCACGCTCTGGCGATGGGGTACTCACGCATGTAGCCGTACCCACCGTGCAGCTGCACGCAGCGGTCGACCACCTTGTTCTGGAGCTCGGTGCACCAGTACTTGGCCGCCGCGGCCTGGTCGGCCGACAGCGCTCCCTCGGTGTGGAGCTCGATGCAGCGGTCGACGTACACCTGCGCGGCCTGGGTCTCGGTGTGGAGTTCGGCCAGCACGAACTTGGAGTTCTGGAACGACGCCACCGGGACCCCGAACGCCGTCCGCTCGCGGGTGTACTCGACGGTCCAGCGGATGGCGGCCTGGGCCACGGCCACGGCGCCAACGGCGATGCCGAGGCGTTCCTGGGCCAGGTTCTGCATCAGCATGTAGAACCCCTGGCCCTCCTCGCCGAGCAGATTCGCGACCGGCACCTCGACATCGGCGAAGGACAGCTCGGCGGTGTCCTGGGCGTGCATGCCCATCTTGTCGAGGTTGCGACCCCGCTCGAAGCCGGGCATCTGGCGCTCGAGCAGCAGGAGGCTCATGCCGCGGTGACCGGCGTCGGGGTCGGTCTTCACGGTGGTGACCACGACGTCCGCGTGGATCCCGTTGGAGATGAAGGTCTTGGCTCCGTTCACCACGTACACGTCGCCGTGGCGCACGGCGGTGGTGCGCACCCCCGCCACATCGGAGCCGGTGTTCGGCTCGGTGATCGCGAGCGCGCCCACGGTCTCGCCGGTCACCATGCCGGGGAGGAAGCGCCGCTGTTGCTCGTCGTTGCACGCGTCGAGGAAGTACGGGAGCACGATGTCGTTGTGGAGCGTGATGCCGTTCCCGCTCCCGATCACGCCGGTGTCGCCGATCTCCTCGGTCATGATGGCGGCGAACCGGTAGTCGTCGGTGCCACCGCCACCGAACTCCTCCGGCACGGTGAGACCGAGGAACCCGTGCTTGCCGGCTTCGAGCCACAGCTCGCGGGGGATGATCCCGTCAGCCTCCCACTGCTCGTGGTTGGGCACCACCTCGTGGTCGAGCCACGAGCGGAACACCGACCGGAACTGGTCGTGTTCGTCGGTGAAGAGGGTCCGCGGGATCTGCTCCATCTCCCGATCGTAGGCAGCGCGTCCGGGTGCGCAGCGGGTCAGCGCTCGGCGATCAGCCGCCGAGCACGGCGCGGGCGACCAGGTCGGTGCCGAATGCGGTGAGGATCGCCAGGTAGAGCAGACCGGTGGCGGCCATCACCGCCGAGTACTGCCGCTCCTTGAGCGCGGCCCGGGTCACGAACACCAGCACGATGGTGGTCACCGCACTTGCCGCCCACATCCACCCGAGCACCCCGCCCCAGCCGTCGTCGATGGTGCCGGTGAACACCGACAGCATCCCGGGCGGCAGCAGCATCACCGCCACCTGGAACGGCCAGATCCAGCCGAGGGCGGCCACGATCTCGTTCAGCAGACGACGCGGGAGACCCGGCTGCACCAGGTACCAGTGGCCGAGCAGCATCGCATCCGTCACGGCCCCCAGGAACGCCGCGCCCACCAGGGTGCGGGCCAGCGAGACCCACACCGATGCCTCACTGCCGTCGGCAGCGGCCACCGCGGCGAACACGAGTCCGACGCTGCCGATGGCCACCGGGACGAGGTCGAGTGCCGGCGGGAACTCCCGGACGGAGACCGTGCCCGCGCCGGCCGTCTCGAGATCCGCCCTGCCGTCCACCGCGTCATCCGCCTCGTCTCGATCGTCGCCGTCAGCGGCGCCCGTGCGATCGATGCCCGTCATGGCCGCGACCCGCTCCGACCTGCGGTCGTGCTCGGCCCGTTGGCCACGCACCCCGGCCGCCCGACGGACGATCGACACGCCGAGTGCCAACCCGCAACCGAGCACCACCCCGACTCCCGCGATCTCTCGCCCCGGCACCGTGTCGAAGCGCAGTCCGAGCAGCACGGCGCCGGCGGCCAGCAGCAGGTACGTGCCCCGGAGGAGCCAGCCGTAGCCGAGGCCGACCTCGCGCCGGCGGGTGGTGAACCAGCAGAAGAGCATGCCGCCCACGGCCCACTGCAGCAGGACGGTGGCGGCGTCGAGCTGGAGCACCACACGAAGGGTAACGCCCTACCCTGGGTACGGCATGGCCCCCCGTCACACCGCTCTCGTCACCTCCCTCACGACCTCCCTGACGACGTTGTTCGCCGTCACCCTCGCCGCGGCGCTCACCCTGACCGGCTGCTTCACCGGCGAGCGTCCGACGTTGGCCGAGGAGGCGGCCGTGGGTGCCCCGGTCGGCGATCCTGCGTCCGACGCCGTGCTCGAGCGCTTCGCCCTCGGTGCCGACAGCACCTTCACCGCGTCGTACGAGATCACCAACAACTTCGGACCGATCACGCGTGACGCCACGGTGGTGCAGGCGCCCGATCGTCGCCGATCGATCACGGTGGGCGACATCCGCTACGTGATCGAGGGCGCGACCGCGCTCACCTGCGATCTGACCAGCGGCCCACCGTGCGCCGAGCGCATCGACGACGCCGCCATCAGCGATCTCCAGGTCACCCACCAGTTCTACGCCCGCAGCGCCGCCGACCGCCTGCGCACCGACGCCGCCCGGCGGGTGGGCCCCACCGAGGGGTACGAGGCCGAGATCGCCGGACGCACCGCCCACTGCGTCAGCGTGCCCGTGAGCGGTGGCTCGAAGGTCTACTGCGTGCTCGACGAGGGGATCCTCGCCCAGTACCAGGGGCCCGACGTGCTGATCCTGATGACCGGATTCGACACCGAGCCCGACCAGACCGCCTTCGAGCGTTCCCGCTGACCCCACCCGCGGCAGCGACCACCTCCCGGAGCAACCTCGCCACCGGCCCGGCACGAACGTTGCACCGGTCGCCGGCCCGACGATTGACACGATCCGTGCCACTTTGGCATGGTTCGTGCCATGTCAGTGGCGGAACATGACCCCTCGGACAACCGGTCCGCCCACCGCGACCGGACCCGAGGGGCGATCGTCCAGGCCTTCCTCGAGATACTCGTCGACGAGAACCCGGCGACCGTGTCGATGCCGGCGGTGGCGCGCCGAGCCGGGGTGTCGATCCGGACCCTGTACCGCTACGTACCGAACAAGGACGCCCTCGTCGAGGCCGCGAGCACCCATCTGCACGCCGACCTGCTCGACGAGCTCGGGGGCGAGCCGACCACCAGTGATCTGCCGGGCTATCTCGGCCGGCTGTGGCCGAAGCTCGCCGCCAACATCCCGGGCATCCGGGTCCAGCAGACGAACGCGACCGGCCGCGAGATCCGACGGCTGCGACTCGAGCGGCGACGGACGGTACTCACCGAGGAGCTGCGCGATCGAGTGTCCGACGAGCGCCTCGCCGAGACGGTCGATTCGATCATCGCCATCACCTCCTCGTCGATGATGGTCGAACTCGTCGACCGTATGGGCCACACCCCAGGACGTGCGGCCGAGCTGGCCGCCCGACTCGTCCAGCTCGTGCTCGACGACGCCGCCGGCCCACCCCCCTCCGTCTCACCACCACCATCCGACCACCACGGGGGATCACCATGACCGCCACCTCATCGCACACACCCGTCACCACGGAGTTCGAGCCACCCGGCCCCGGCTACTGGGAGCGCGACATCTCCCACACGACGGCGGCTCCCACCCGGCTCTATCGACGGCTGACCTCCACGGTGATGCCCGACGCCTATCGGGAGGTCTTCGCGAACTTCGGCGGCCCGATCGACACCCTCGACATCCGCTGGGTGCACGGTGCGATGTACCACCGGATCGTGCCGCTGGTCGCGCCCGACAGCGAACGGCCACCGCCACCCGCGCCCGTCATGAGGGTGTTGCTGCGGCTCCACCCGGCGTTCCGCAGACGGGAGAAGGCGGCGCGGCGGATGTGGGCCGAACGGCCCGACCAGGAGGAGGTCGCCGAGTGGTACCGCTCGGAACGGCAGAGCTGGATCGACCGGAACCGTGAGTTGCAGGCCGTCGATCTGGGCGGCCTCGACGACCCGGCACTCGCCGATCACCTCACCACGCTGGAGGCGAACCTGTTCGCCGGCTGGCGCCGACATCACGTGCTCCACGGCAGCGATGTCGGCCCGATCGGCGATCTGCTGGTCCACGCCCGCGACTGGGGCCTCAGCACCGACGAGGTGCTCTCGATGCTGCACGGCGCCTCCCCCGCCACCACCGCAGCCGTCACCACCGGGCGACGCATCGCCGACGCGCTCCTCGCCGCCGATGTCGACCCCTCGACCGTCAGTGAGCTCGAGCAGCTACGGCGCGTCCCCGAGGCCGCCGCAGAGCTGGACGCATATCTCGACCATGCCGGCTGGCACGTGGCCACCTCCTACGACATCGAGGCGGCGACGATCGGTGAGCTGCCGTCGGTGGTGTGTGCCCTGATCCGCAACCAGGCCCGACCCGCCGAGGGCGAGACCGCCGACACCGACTCCGGAGCAGCCGGCACGATCGAACAGCTCCGGGTGCGGGTGCCCGCCGCCGACCGGCCCCTGTTCGACGAGCTCGTACGGCGGGCGCGCACGGCCTACGGGCTGCGCGACGACAACGGACCGCTCACGGCCGAATGGCCGATGGGACTCGTCCGGCGGGCCGCGCTCGAGATCGGTCGACGCCTCCACGCCAGCGGCCGGCTGGAGATCGAGCGGCATGTGTTCGAGCTCGACCTGCCAGAGATGGCCGAGCTGCTGCGCGGCGCCACGACACCGACGACCGCTGAGATCGTGGCCCGCGCCGCCGAGCGCCGCGCCGAGGCCCTGCTCGATCCACCCGCCACGTTGGGGCCGGCGGAACCCGAACCACCGCTGTCGGTGTTCCCACGCGGCATCCGACGCACGATGGATGTGGTGCTGACGGCCATGTCACTGCTCGAGGTCGACCCCGCGGCCGGCGGCGGGCCGCTCGACGGGCTCGGCATCGGCGATCGCGTCCACCGGGGGCGGGCCCGCATCGTCGCCGACCAGGATCGGATCGGGGAGGTGTTCGCCACGATGGTGCCCGGCGATGTGCTCGTCGCACCCTGGACCGCCCCGACGTTCAACCCACTGTTCTCCGTGGCCGGAGCCGTCGTGGTGCGCGAGGGCGGGCCGTTGAGCCACGCCGCGGTGATGTCGCGGGAACTCGGTATCCCGGCCGTCATCGGGTGCCGGGGTGCGATGGACGCGATCCGCGACGGCGATCTGGTCGAGGTCGACCCGGTGGCCGGGCGGGTGAACGTCCTGCCGTCGGGTTGACCGCCGGACGACAGGACGCGCGAGAGCCTCGGCCGCGGTGACCGGCCGCTCAGCGGGCCGTGACGGTGTCGGTGTCCCGGCCCGAGCGCAACAGAGTGCCCGGCCGCGGGTCGAGCAGATCCTCACCTCGCACGCACGGCACCCCGTTGACCAGCACGTGCTCGATCCCCACGGCACCGCCGTAGACGCGACCAGCCCCGCCGGGGAGGTCGAAACGCATGCTGACCTCGGCCGGCCCGACCCGCTCGGGGTCGAACACCACCACGTCGGCATGAGCGCCCTCGACCAGTCGACCCCGGTCACGGAGGCCGTAGAGACGCGCCGGACGATCGGTGAGATGGTGCACGGCCTCCTCGATCGGCATCAGATCGTGCTCGCGCACCGCCTTGGCGAGCAGGGTGGTCGAGAAGCTGAAGCTGTCGATCATGTCGAGATGAGCGCCGGCATCGGACGCCCCCACCACGGCGCGGTGATCGCGCCAGACCTCGACGCGCCGCTTCCACGTGGCCTCGTCCTGCCCGCGGTCCTGGTTGGCGAACACCGTGCGGAGCTCGTCGGCGATCGCGATGTCGACCATGGTGTCCCACGGCGACTTGCCGAGCTCGGCGGCCACCTCGCCCACGGTGCGGCCCTCGAACTGCTTGGTGGTGGGATCGAACGTCTCGAGCAGGATGTAGCTGCCCCAGTTGCCGATCGCCCGGACCGGGCCCTCGGTCATCTGGGCCAGTCGGTCCCACTCGGCACGGGTCTCGGGATCGCGCAGCTGACGCAGCTTCTCCTCCACCGGCAGCGCCATGAGACGGTCCCAGCCATGGAGGATGTCGAAGATGAACCCGCTGGTGAAGTTGATCCGCAGCCGGAACGTGTCGGGCAGCGTGAGCGCCAGCACATGCCCGCCCCGCTCGGCGGCGATGTCGAACCCACGCAGCTGGTGCTGGACGAGGTCCCAGTTCTGGGCGTACACCTGGAGCAGGTTCCAGTTGAGCGGGCGGTTCGCCGCCGCGCTCATGTCGCCCATCAGCTCGAAGGTCTCCTGGGTGAACTCGCCGACCTGCGGGATGAACTCGAGCGTGGTGCCCGGGAACTCGCTCACGACGGCGCACAGCCGCACCAGCTCGTCGCGGCTCGCGTGACGCGACGGCACGGCGTTGCCGGTGTGGTCGTTGTGCGAGGTCGACCAGGTCGACGAGAAGCCCATGCCACCGGCCGACAGCCCGGCGCGCAGCAGCCGCTCCATCTCGGCGAGCTCGGCCTCGGTGGCCTCACGTTCGGTGGCAGCGTCGTGCATCACCACACGCCGCAGTGCCGAGTGGCCGACGAGGAACCCGGCGTTGGGCATGAGGGTTCCGTCGAGGCGATCGAGGTACTCCCCAGTGGAGGTCCAGTCCCAGGGCACGCCGACCTGGAGCGACTCGAGCGGCATTCCCTCGACCCGCGCCAGCATCCGCATGAGGTAGTCGGCATCGCCGGGATCGACCCGGGCACCGCCGGCGCTCAACGGTGCGATCGTGAACCCACAGTTGCCCCCCACCACCGTGGTGACACCGTGGAGCGGTGACGGGCTGAGCGTCGAGTCCCAGAACGCCTGGGCGTCGTAGTGGGTGTGGATGTCGATGAAGCCCGGGGCGACGACGAGCCCCTCGGCATCGATCTCGACCGCGGTGTCGACGTCGATCGCGTCGACGGCCTCGTCACCGATCGCGAGGATGCGGCCCTCGTCGATCGCGACATCGGCACGCCGCCCGGGCGTGCCGGTCCCGTCGACGACGGTCCCGTTGCGGATGATCACCTGGCTCATGATCCGACCCCCTTGATCGTTCGAACTGTTCGGCGGCCCGTCACTCGATCGACGACGCCTGGGTGCGGCCGGCGTGCCCGCCGACCGTCCGGTTCACCCATCGACCGTAGCGAGCAGATGGTCGCTGGCATTCAGCGGACGAGGGCCGTCGTCGGTGGCGACCACGATGTCCTCGAGGCGCATCCCGAAGCGACCCGGCACGTAGATGCCGGGCTCGACGCTGAAGGCGTGACCGTGGGCGAGGGGGAGATCGTTGCCCTCGACGATGTAGGGGTCCTCGTGGGCCTCGAGGCCGATGCCGTGCCCGGTGCGGTGTACGAAGTACTCGCCGTAGCCAGCCTCGGTGATGATCCGCCTGGCGGTGCGGTCGACCTCCTCGCACGGAGTGCCCACCTCGGCGGCGGCCACCGCGGCCTGCTGGGCGGTGTGGAGCACCTCGTACGCCTCGGCGATGTCGGCGGGGATCTCGCCGGTCACCACGCAACGGGTGGTGTCGGAGCAGTAGCCGGCCATCGTGCCGCCGAAGTCGCACAGCACGATCTCGCCCTCGCGGATCACACGTGATCCGGCGTGGTGGTGCGGACTCGCGGCGTTCTCGCCCGCGGCCACGATCGCGAAGTTGACCACGTCGTGGCCCTCCTCGAGGATGCGCGCCGACAGGTGCGCCGACACCTCGGCCTCGGTGCGGCCGACGAGGGGGATGGCTCCCGACTGCAGCTCGCGAGCGATGCGGTCGACGGCGGCACCCGCGGCGGCCAGCGCCTCGATCTCGGCGTCGTCCTTCACCCGTCGGAGTGGACCCACCACGTCGACGGCGCGCCGGTAGGACGCGTCGGGGAGCTGGGGCAGCAACTCGACGAGGAACCTCGCCCACATCTGGTCGCCCACGGCCACCGTGCGCGCCCCCGATGCCAGCTTCGCCACGATGGCAGTGGGATCCTCGGTCTCGCCCCAGGGCACGAGGCCGAACACCCCGGGCTGTTCGATCACGCGGGGTGCCTCGAGCTGCGGGATCACGAGCGACACGTCACCGTCTCGGGGCACGACCAACATGGTGAGTCGTTCGAGGGGCATCGCCTCGTAGCCCGTGAGGTAGGGCAGATCGTGGCCGACCGAGAGCAGCAGCGTGTCGACGCCCTGGTCGGTCATCGCCCGCCTCACACGGTGGAGACGGTCGAGGTAGATCGACGGTGCGAGTTGGGTCGTCACACCCTCCAGTGTGCCACCCCTCCCCCGATCTGTCCGCGCCGAACCCGCAGATCCGGCCGATCCCCGCAGACAGTTCAGCGAGACCACCCCGAACTGTCTGTGGTGATCGCCCAGAACCGCCCGATCCCCGCGGACAGTTGGACGGGGTCAGTGGGACGGGGTCAGTGGCGGCGGTCGACGGTGACCGGGGTGACCGGGGTGACCGGGGTGACCTGGTCGGCGGCCTGCTTGGCGTGGTAGCTCGACCGGGTGAGGGGGCTGGCCTCGACGTGTCCGATGCCGAACGCTTCGCCGATCCGCTTCCAGCGCTCGAACTCGGCCGGCTCCACCCAGCGGGCCACCGGGGCGTGGTGCGACGTGGGACGCAGGTACTGACCGATCGTGACGATGTCGGTGCCGATGCCGGCCAGATCGGCCAGGCAGCCGACGATCTCCTGGTCGGTCTCACCGAGGCCCACCATCAGGCTGGACTTGGTGACCAGCCCGGACGCCTTGGCCCGGGCGAGCACGGCGAGGCTGCGGGCGTAACCGGCCGACGGACGCACCGCACGCTGGAGGCGCGCCACGGTCTCGATGTTGTGGTTCAGCACGTCGGGTCGGACGGCGAACAGCAGGTCGAGCGACGCCTCGTCGCCCTTGGCGTCGGAGATCAGCGTCTCGACCCGCGCCGACGGGCGACGAGCCCTGATCGCCTCGACGCAGGCGGCCACGTGCGCCATGCCGCCGTCGGCCAGATCGTCGCGCGCCACCATCGTGAGCACGGCGTGGTCGAGCCCCATGCGTTCGACGGCGTCAGCCACCCGGCGGGGCTCGTCCGACGCCGGCGCCTCCGGATGGCGGGTGTCGACCAGGCAGAAACCGCACGCCCGGGTACACCGCTCGCCGAGCACCATGAACGTGGCGGTGCCGTCGGCCCAGCAGTCGGAGAGGTTGGGGCATCCGGCGTCCTCGCACACCGTGACGAGGTCGAGATCGCGGATCGTGCGCTTGAGCGCGAGCACCTCGGGGCCGTGCTGGACCTTCGGACGGAGCCACTCGGGCTTGCGCTGCTCGATCGAGAGCCCCTCGGTCACTCCGGCTGCGGCCAGTCGTGAGGTGAGCCGCACGGGCTCGCCCGGACCTTCGCCGCGGGAGAACGGGGTGAGATCGGTGCGCCGATGACGCCACGCGACGTCTTGGCGCTCGGCACCGCTCGTGCCACCATCGAGGTTCGGGAGCCCCCAGCGCAGCGCTGCACGCTGCGCCACCGCGTCGGCCACCTGCTGCATGGTGACGTCGACGCCACGATGCTCGAGTTCCTCGCGGACCGACGTGACCGGCAGGTCGCCGATACCGCACGGCACGATGTGCTGACGCAGGTAGACCATGTCGGGGTGCACGTTGAGCGCGAACCCGTGCATCGTGCGGCCACGAGCGAGGCGGATCCCCACGGCGGCGATCTTGCGCGGCAGTGGACCGTCGGCGTCCATCCACACCCCGGGATGGTCACGGAGGCGTCCGGCACCGGGGAGACCGAGATCGGCCAGCGAATCGATCAGCACCTGCTCGATGGAGTGCACGTGCTCGGCGGCGCCGAACCGGTGCCCCACGTTCACGATCGGGTACCCGACCAGCTGCCCGGGACCGTGGTAGGTGATGTCGCCGCCCCGGTCGACGGCGATCAGCTCGGCACCCACCGCAGCTGGTTCGCAGCGGAGGTTGCGGGCCAGATCGGCCCGGCGGCCGTGGGTGAACACGTGCGGGTGCTCGAGCAGCAGCAGATGCTGCTCGCGGCCGTGTTCGAACAGCGCCGTCTGGACCGCGAGCGCGTCACGGTACGAGACCCGTCCGAGCCAGCGGATCCGGAGCGGCGCGGTCACACCCGTCTCCCGGTCAGAGCTCGACACTCCAGTCACGGGTCTCGAGGATCTCCTTCACCCGCTTGAGGAAGCCGGCTGCGTAGGCGCCGTCGAAGGCACGATGGTCCCAGCTCATCGCGAGGTTCCCGACCGGGTGGATGGCGATGGCCTCGCCACCGTCGGCGGTGGGCGCCACGACCGGCTTGCGAACGATGGCATCGGTCGAGATGATCGCCACCTGCGGCTGGTTGATGATCGGCATCGTCAGCACCGATCCGGCCGAACCGTTGTTCGTGATCGTGAACGTGCCACCCTGGATCTCGTCGGGGCTGAGCCTGCGGTTGCGGGCCCGGTCGGCGAGTTCGTGGATCTCACGGGCGATGGCCCGGAGGCGCTTGGTCTCGGCGCTGCGCAGCACCGGGGCGAGCAGACCCTCGTAGTCGAGGTCGACCGCGATACCGAGATCGACGTAGCCGTGGATCACCAGTTCGTCGTCGCCGACGCTGGCGTTGAGATGAGGGAACTCGGCGAGACCGTCGACGATGGCACGCGAGATGAACGGCAGATAGGTGAGGCTGTACCCCTCCGTCGCCTTCCAGTCGGCCTTCACGGCCGAGCGGGTGAGGTCGACGTTGGCGTAGTCGACCTCGACCACGCTGAACGCGTGCGGGCTCGTGGCCTTGCTCATCACCATGTG
>REDU01000004.1 GCA_007693335.1 Ilumatobacter sp.
GTGAGCAGCACCGTGGTGCCGTCGTCGTTGAGGCGCCGGATCTCCTCCCACAGCGAGAGTCGGCTCATCGGGTCGAGACCGGTGGTGGGCTCGTCGAGGAACAACACGGTGGGCTCGTGGATGAGCGACAGCGCCAGGTCGAGTCGTCGCCGCATCCCGCCCGAGTACGTGCCGACCCGCCGATTGGCGGCGCCGGTGAGCCCGACCCGTTCGAGCAGTTCGCCGGCCTTGGTGCGGTGCTGCGAGCGTGGGAGGCCGTAGAGCACGGCCTGCAGGCGGAGCAACTCGTCGCCGGTCATGAGCGGGTCGATGGCGGCGTCCTGGAGCGCGACACCGATGTTGCGTCGCACCTGGTCGGCCTCGTGCACCACGTCGAACCCGGCCACCCGGGCGCTCCCGCCCGTGGGCCGCAGCAGGGTGGTGAGCATGCGAACCGTGGTGCTCTTGCCGGCGCCGTTGGGGCCGAGGAACCCGAAGATCTCGCCACGGTGCACCGTGAGGTCGACGCCGTCGACGGCCTTGACCTGATCGTCACCCGTCCCGAAGTGGCGGACGAGCCGTTCGGCGACGATGGGGGCATCTGCGGACATCGTCGACGAGTCTGCCCGGGATCAGGTGGGTTCGCGCCACATGGGCCACAGCGGGGGTCCACCCTCGGGAGCGAACTCGCCGGTCACCTCGAAGCCGAAGCGCTCGTAGAAGCGACGGCTCCGGGGGCTGGTGGCCTCGAGATAGGCGGCCTCACCCAGCTCGTCGAGCTGGGTGAGCGTGTGCGCGAGCAGCACGCCACCGAGACCGCGGCCCTGGGCCTCGGGCCGGACGCCGATGGCCATCAGGTACCAGTGGTCGGTGTGGTGGGGGTGGTGCTCGGCCATCGCCGCGCCGATCAGGCTCGAACGCTCGAGATCGCCCTCCATCTCGGCGAAGAAGGCGGGGCCGTGCTCGGCCCAGAATTCGTCGCGGTCGGGTGATCCGTCGCGATTCCACATCGCCACCGCATCGTGGTCGGGCAGTGTCGTGCAGTGTCCACCGGGCAGGTAGAGCTCGCGGGCGAAGAACCGCCACAGGGTCGCCAGCCGACGCGGCCGCACCTCGGGATCGGGGTACGACCAGCTCATCACCGGGTCGTGGTGGAACGAACTGGTGAGGGTGGCGACGAATCCGTCGAGATCGGCGTCGGTGGCGGTGCGTGGCGTGTGCTGCACCGGGCTCAGTTGGCGGCGGCGGCGATGGCCTGCCACACCCGCTCGGGCGTGGTGGGCATGTCGACGTGGCGCACCCCGAGGTGGGCCAGGGCGTCGACCACGGCCGATTGCACGGCGGGCGTGGAACCGATCGTGCCCGATTCGCCGATGCCCTTGGCGCCCAGCGGGTTGACCGGCGTGGGGGTCTCCATGTGGATGACCTCGATGCTCGGCAGCTCGGCGGCCGAGATCATGGCGTACTCGGCCAGGTTGGAGGTGATGGGGTTGCCGTCGCTGTCGTAGCAGACCTGCTCGAGCAGCGCCTGGGCGGTGCCCTGCGCCACGCCGCCGTGGATCTGGCCCTCGAGCAGCAGCGGGTTCAGCACGCGGCCGGCGTCGTCGCACGCCACATGGCGCAGGTGGGTCACCTGGCCGGTCTCGGTGTCGACCTCGACCACCGCCACGTGGGCCCCGAACGGGAACGTGGCCGACCCGGCCTCGAAGCGGGTCTCGTGGGTGAGCCCGTCGGGGAAGTCCTGATGGCTCTTGGCGGCCACGGCCAGCTCGGCCCAGCTCGCGGTGACGGCCGGGGTGCCGGCCACGTGGAACGCGCCCGCGTCGGTGTCGAGCACCACGTCGGCCTCATCGGCCTCGAGCATGCTGGCGGCCAGCTTCCTGGCCTGCTCGACCAGCTCGGCCGACGCCTTGTCGACCGCGGCCCCACCCTGCTGCAGCGAGCGCGAGCCCATGGTGCCGCCACCGGCCGGCACCAGGTCGGTGTCGCCCCACACGAGGGTGAAGTTCTCCATCGGGATGCCCGTCTGGGCGCTGGCGATCATCGACCACGAGGTGTCGTGACCCTGGCCGTGCGGGGAGGTGCCGGTGTAGATCGAGGCGGTGCCGTCGTCGTGGATCTCGATCTTGGCCGCCTCGCCCATGGGTGGCACGCCACCGGTGATCTCGACGTACACGCTCACGCCGATGCCCAGCTGCTCGGCGACACCCGAGTCGCGGCGACGCTGCTGTTCGGCGCGGAGCTCGGTGTACCCGGCCGCCTCGAGCACCTTGTCGAGGCTGGCCTCGTAGTCGCCCACGTCGTAGGTCTGACCCACGGCGGTGGTGTGCGGCTCGTCGAACTTGGCGATCAGGTTGATGCGACGCACCTCGGCGGCGTCCATGCCGATCTCGGCGGCGAACATGTCCATGGCACGTTCGGCGGCCGCGGTGGCCTCGGGACGGCCGGCCCCGCGGTAGGCGACGGTGGGGGTGGTGTTGGTGACCACCGACGTGGTGCGGACCTCGATGTTGGGGATGTCGTACACCGCCGACGCCATCGGCCGGGTCATGAACGGAGCGAGGATGGTGCCCATGTCGACGAAGGCGCCCGAGTCCTGGAACACCTGCATCCGGTAATGGCTGACGCGACCGTCGCGCGACCCGCCGATGGTCACGTACTGCACCTGGGCCCGGCCGTGGCCGAGCGCCATCATCGACTCGCTGCGCGATTCGCGGAACCGCACCGGCCGGCCGATCTCCTTGGCGAGGCGACCGAGCAGGAGCTCTTCGGGGTAGGTGCCGATCTTGGCGCCGAACCCGCCGCC
>REDU01000003.1 GCA_007693335.1 Ilumatobacter sp.
GTTTCACCTCATGGCGTCAGGTGATGGTGCGGCCGTTGGAATCGACCTCGACCAGGGCGAGGTGCTCGATGTCGTCCAACCGGCTGCGGGCGCGCTCGAGATGCTCCTCGGAGTCGGTGTGGAACGCCACCAAGGCGGCGTCGACCAATTCGGGAGCCACGAAGGTCTGCCGGTACGCGTCACCGCCGCCCATCCCGGCGAAGGGGAAGTAGATGCCGCCGATCTGGAACCCGAACAACGCACCTCCCACGACCGCCGCGATCGTGGCCACCAGGGATTGCGTGATGATCGCCACTGCGCCGCCGATGACGAGCGCCCCGACCACGGCGCCGACCAATCCTCCGATCGCGATCCGCCGACCGACGAAGCCGGTGACGTGCTCGGGATCGACCGCGGCGTGGTCCGCCGAACGGTCCGGATCAGCGCTCATGACGACCACGCCGATACCGGCATCGTCGTCGGTCTCGGCCGAGAGCGCGACCACCGCTTCTCGGGCGTCCTCCTCGCTACTCGTCACCGCAACCAGGTTCAGCCGTCGGAACACCGGGTCGGGATTCGACACCGACACGACGTGGAGGTGCGGGGCCGCCTGTCGGGCGAGATCCTCGAGTCGGCGCACCGGTGGGGTGCGGCGTCGCCCAGCCATCACGAACTCTCCCGGTGGACCCCGTCCGGATGGGTCCCGTCGGGGGTGTCGGCGCCGTACTGCCACTCGTCAGCCATTCCGTCGTCCTCTCGTCGCAGCGTCGCCACGAAAACTACACGTACCCTCTTCGTGAGGCGCCGAAACTCACGTCGTGGGCGGTCCACTCCGTTCGGCCAGCGACCGTCGCAGGATCTTGCCGGTGGTGTTCCGGGGGAGCTCGTCGACGAACTCGACCCGTCGGGGGACCTTGTGTCGAGCGAGGTGATCGCGGACGTGGGCCCGCACCTCGTCAGCAGAGAGCTCCGTGCCCCTGCGTCGGACGACGAATGCTGCGAGTGCCTGTCCGAACTCGTCGTCGGCGACTCCGACGACGGCGACCTCGTCGACGGCGGGGTGGTCGGCGAGCAGCTCCTCGATCTCGGCGGGATACACGTTCTCGCCGCCCGACACGATCATGTCGTCTTCGCGACCTTCGACGAAGAGGAGCCCGTTGCGGAAGCGGCCGAGGTCTCCCGACGACAACAATCCGTCACGCTCCTCCTTGCTGCCGCCGGTGGTGTATCCGTCGAACCGCATCGAGCCACCGACGAACACGCGACCGACGGTCCCATCGGGAACGACCGCCCCACGGTCGTCGAGGATCTCGACCCGGACCCCGAACGCGACCCGTCCTGCCGTGGCGGGCTCCTCGAGCAGGTCGGCCGGTGTCGCGATCGTCGCGACAGCCACCTCGGTCGATCCGTAGAGGTTGTAGAGCACCGGACCGAAGTGATCGAGCGTGGCAGTTGCGAGTCGGCCGCCGAGGGCCGAGCCGCTCGACGCGATCACGCGCAGACCGGGGGTGGGTGACGCCGCGAGCACCTGTGGATCGAGTCCGAGGATGCGCGAGAGCATCACCGGCACGACCACCAGCACCCGGGCGTGGTGCGCGGAGGTGGCTCGAAGCGTGGCTTCTGCGTCGAAGCGCCGGGCCAACACGTTGGTGGTGCATCGTGCGAGTCCGAGGAGCAGGTTCGTCAGACCCCAGGCGTGGAAGAGCGGTGCCGCGATCACCTGGGTGTCACCGGACCGGAACGGGATCCGCTCCAACACGGCAGCGACTCCTTCGATGGCAGCACGGTCGCTGCGCCGCGCCGCACCCTTCGGCTGGCCCGTCGTGCCCGACGTGAGGATCACCACTCGCCCCTGCTCACGACGAGGAGCGGCCAGCAAGGGTGAACGGGCGAACGTGTTCATCGTCGACTCGTCGTATGTGTGGACGCCGGCGCTCGACACGAGGTCGGCGAACTCGTCGTCATGAATGATCACCGTGACGCCCTCGGACCTGGCCACCGCCGCGAGCTGAGACGCGGCGAACCCGGTGTTGAGGAGCACGACATCGGCACCGGTGGCCGCCGCTGCGACGAGCCACTCGACGAATCCCCCGTGATTCCGGCACAGCAGACCGACTCGGGTCCCGTCGCCCACGCCCCGATCGAGCAGCGCTCCCGCGATCCGTTGCGCTCGGTCCCAGAGCTCGGAGTAGGTGATGCTGCCGCCGTCGTCGTGGATCGCGACGCGATCCGGGGAGCGGGCCGCTGCCGCGGCCACGGCGCCGGGCAGGGTCGTACCCCACGGCACCATCGCGAGCACCGACCGAGCGAGCCGATCAGGACGCTCGAACGGCCGGAAGTTCGCCCGAGCCAGGATCACGCCGGCAGCGACGCGACGACGAAGCGACATTCCCGTCACCTTAGGCTCGGCGCACCCCGGTCGTGTCGGGTGGCGGGCCGGAGGGCGGACCGGCCATCATGACGCTGCCGGCGGGACCGCCCCGTCGGTGATGTGGATCCGGACCGATCGGGGATCAGTGGAAGCTCTCGACGCCGACATGTTGCTGGTGCTGGCGATCCTCGCCGGGACCGTCGTGCTGTTCGTGACCGAGGTGGTCCGCGTCGACGTGACCGCCATCATCGTGATGGTGCTGCTCGGCGTCACGGGGTTGGTCCCCGCCGACCAGGTCTTCGCCGGGTTCGCGTCGAACGCGGTGATCGCGGT